>JAUYUF010000295.1 GCA_030694835.1 Flavobacteriaceae bacterium
CGCCAAAAAACGGAAATCTTCTACATTTTTTGACTCAATTTCATAGTCAGTAGTGTAGCTAATTGCTAGTTTTTCTTGCAGTGCATCAAAAATAAACTCATGTGTTTTGAGATTAAAATCGAGTAAATGAGTATATCTATTATGATATAATGGTGCTAATTCATCTTCGTAATATTCAAAATACGGTGAAGAACGATAGGAATTTTGATAAGCTTTAAAATGGTTTTTTTGCCAATGAAAATCATTATCAATTAAAACATCTTTTGTTTTTTGACGACCAGCTGATTTATTGTGTTTAATCGGAATGTTTAATTGAAGTTTACCGTTAGCGCTATAAATATAAGAGCGATTTCTATAGGTTTGCTTTTGAAAATTATCGGCTACTTCAAAACAAATTTCACGATGTTGATATATCATCATATAATGTGAAATTGGCCCAAAATAAGTAGGGTGCAATAATATCATTTCCTATTTTTTACTTTTCTTTTTACGATCACTATAAACAGAATAACCATACCAAAGAAACATGGCAACTACGAAAAATTTAAAATAGGAAACAGGTTTTCCTGATCCGTGAACTGTCGTAAATAATCGTTCCCATCTAATTTTATTTTGAATTCCTTTAGCTTCACTATCCCAGCTAAACCAGATAAAAACAGGTTTTCCAACCACATGGTCAAATGGTACATAACCCCAATAACGAGCATCTTCAGAATTGTGACGGTTGTCACCCATCATCCAATAATAATCTTGTTTAAAAGTATAAGTTGAAGCTTCTTTTCCGTTTATAAAAATTTTATCACCCTCAACTTTTAACTCATTATTTTCATATTCTTCAATAATTCTTTTATAAAGAGGAAGTGTTTGTAGATTTATTGCAATTGTTTTTCCAGCTTCTGGTATATAAATTGGTCCAAAATTATCTCTACTCCACGGATATTGTTCATTATGAGGAAAAACGGAACTATCATAAGTACCTTTTGGTTCATTGAAACGAGTAATACTTTTAACAGATAAATTAGATTTTATTTTTTGAGCATCTTCATCTGCAAGATTAATAATATATTTTCCATCTTGTGTTCCATATTCACGTGCATGATATCGTTCTCTTATAGATCGTTCACTGAGTTGCTGACCATTGGTATCAACAATATAAAAAAATTGAATTTTAGTACGATCTGGCATTTTACTCAATTCACCGTTTATAAATACATGACCATCTCTAATTTCTAGAGAATCACCAGCAATACCAACACATCGTTTTACATAATTAGATTTTTTATCTATGGGCTTATCAATATGAATTCCAGAACGGTCTCTAAAATATCTTACGGTATCTGTTGGCCAGTTAAAAACAACTATTTCATTGCGTTTTATTTTTTCAAAACCTGGAATTCTGAAATAAGGTAAAGATGGTTTTTTTAGGTAAGAAGGAATATTTAAAAAAGGAATCGTATCATGAACCATAGGTGTAGCAACAGTTGTCATAGGTGCTCTTGCCCCATAATGAAATTTGCTTACAAATAAAAAATCACCAATCAACAAGGATTTTTCCAAAGATGAAGTAGGAATTGTATATGGCTGCATAATATAAGTATGAATAATTGTTGCAGCAACAATGGCAAAAACGATGGAACTTATCCAATCTCCAGCTTCTGTTCGTGGTTGTAAACTTCTGTTTTCTATGTATTTATCAGTAGTAGCATAATTGACATAATAAATGTATAAACCTAAAGTAAAAATAACAAGAAGTGTATCTTTTCTATGGTGAAATCCGAAACTTCTAATAGTTTCTACCCAAATTACAGGAAACATCAATAAATTGATTATCGGAATAAATAACAAAATCACCCACCATTTTGGTCTGTTGATAATTTGCATTAAAACAATCGCATTATAAATAGGTATGGCAGCTTCCCAAGCTTTTCTACCTGCACGAACATACAATTTCCAAGTTCCGATAAAGTGAATTATCTGTATAATTAAAATGAATAATAACCATTGAGTAAGTGTCATATCCTAAATTTTTTAGTTTCTAATTTTATTAAATTCCTAAAACGTCTTTCATAGTAAATACGCCTTTTTTATTAATAAGCCATTCTGCCGCAATAATAGCACCAAAAGCAAATCCCTCTCTATTTAGAGCGGTGTGTTTGATTTCAATTTCATCTATTTCAGAGGTATAAAATACCGAATGTGTTCCGGGAAAATCACCAATTCGTTTTGAAGTAATTCTTAATTCTTCTTTGTTCTTCGGATTTAAAGACCATGAATTTTTATCAGAATTTTGAATAATTTGATTTGCTAAAGTGATTGCTGTTCCGCTAGGAGCATCCAATTTTTGGGTATGATGAATTTCTTCTAAACAAACGTCATATTGTTTAAATTTATGCATCATTTTAGCCAATTGAGTATTTAATTCAAAAAATAAATTGACTCCTAAACTATAGTTTGATGCATAAATAAATGAACCATTTTTTTGATGACATAATTGCTTCATTTCTTCGAAATGATCTAGCCAACCAGTTGTTCCAGAAACAATCGGAATTTGATTATTTAAACAAAGTTTAATATTGTTAACAGCAGCTTCTGGAACACTAAATTCTATAGCAATATCAGCAATATTTATGTCAAAATCAATTTGATTTTTATCTGCTTTTAAAATAATTTCATGCACTCTTTCTTAATCAATTTTTTCTATTACTTTACCCATTTTGCCATATCATTATATTTAAATTTTATTTTGTAAATATTTTTTTTGTTTTTTATATTGT
>JAUYUF010000297.1 GCA_030694835.1 Flavobacteriaceae bacterium
GGTATAGATTATTTTGCGTATTTCGACAGGGAATTCAAAGAAGCCCGTAAGCTCCTCCCAATTGTCTTTCCAGCTTTTAACAGTGTACAAATACTTAGCACTCCATTTATTTGAAAAGTCTTCTAAAGCAGCTTCTGCAGCACTTTTAGTAGGTGCATTGTAGATGTTTTTCATGTCTTTGGTAAATTCTCTTTTCTCCTTCCAAACCACATATCTGGCAGTATTTCTAATTCGATGTACCACACAAATTTGTGTTTTAGATTCAGGGAATACGGTCTTTATAGTATCGGTAAATCCATTGAGATTATCGGTAGCAGTAATGAGCAGATCTTCCACACCACGTGCTTTTAAAATATAAACGCCATGAATTTCATGGCTTTTTTTATGTTAATTAAGAGAATTATTTTTTCTTTAATAAATCTCTAATCTCACCTAATAAAACCTCTTGGTTAGAAGGAGTTGGAGGTGAAACAGGAGCAGCAGCTTCTTTCTTCTTCATTTTATTCATCACATTAACAACCCAAAAAATAGCAAAGGCGATTATAAGAAAATCAAAGACAGTTTGGATAAAATTACCATAGTTTATTGTAACTGCAGCAGCTGTTTCTGAGGCTTCAGCTAAAACAATTTTAAAATCAGTAAAGTTAACGCCACCTAATAATACGCCAATTGGAGGCATTAAAACATCTCCAACAAATGAAGAAACAATTTTACCAAAAGCAGCTCCGATAACTAATCCGACAGCTAAGTCAACAACATTACCTTTAGAAGCAAATTCTTTGAAATCTTTTAAATAACCCATAATTTAGAATTTAGTTTGATTAATTAATAATAAGTTTAATTAAATCTAAATTTAATAAATTATATGTAAAACAATAAGGTCTAAATTAAATAATTACATATTTCTTCTGTATTGCCCTCCAACTAAAAATAATGCATCAGTAATCTGACCAATTGAGCATACTTTGGCAGCTTCAATTAAATAATCAAATACATTTTCATTTTTTAAAGCAGCCTCTTTAATTTCTTGAATGCGTTGTTCTGCAATTTCTTTATTTCCTTGATGAAGGCGCTCTATCATTTCAATTTGATATTTTTTCTCTATTTCAGTAGCTCTAATAACTTCCTGAGGTTGAATTGTTGGGGATCCCTTACTATTTAAAAATGTATTCACTCCAATAATTGGATATTCACCGTTGTGTTTTAAGGTTTCATAATACAAACTTTCATCCTGAATTTTAGATCGTTGATACATGGTTTCCATAGCTCCTAAAACGCCACCTCTTTCATTAATTCTGTCGAATTCTGCGTATACTGCTTCTTCAACCAAATCAGTTAAATCTTCAATAATAAATGAACCTTGAATTGGATTTTCATTTTTAGCTAATCCTAATTCTTTATTGATGATTAATTGAATAGCCATCGCTCTTCTTACAGATTCTTCTGTTGGAGTGGTAATTGCTTCATCATATGCATTAGTATGTAAAGAGTTGCAATTGTCATAAATAGCGTATAATGCCTGAAGGGTAGTTCGAATATCATTAAAATCAATTTCTTGGGCGTGAAGAGAACGTCCAGAAGTTTGAATGTGATACTTCAACATTTGTGCTCGTTCATTGGCATGATATTTATTTTTCATTGCTTTTGCCCAAATTCTTCTAGCTACACGGCCAATTACAGCATATTCAGGATCAATTCCGTTAGAGAAAAAGAAAGATAAGTTAGGTCCAAATTTATTGATGTCCATACCACGAGATAAATAGTACTCTACGTAGGTAAATCCGTTAGCTAAGGTAAAAGCAAGTTGTGAAATTGGATTAGCTCCTGCTTCTGCAATATGATAACCTGAAATGGAAACGGAATAAAAATTTCTGATATTATTATTAATAAAATATTCTTGTACGTCACCCATGAGTTTTAAAGCAAATTCAGTTGAAAAAATACAAGTATTTTGAGCTTGATCTTCTTTTAAAATATCAGCTTGTATGGTTCCGCGAACATTACAAAGTGTATTTTGTTTGATGGTTTCATACACTTCTTTTGGCAAAACTTCATCACCAGTAACCCCTAATAAAAATAACCCTAAACCATTATTTCCTTCTGGAAGTGAACCTTGATAGGCAGGGCGTTTAACTCCTTTTTTCTTATAAATTGAATCAATTTTCTTTGAGACTTCTTTCTCTAATCCATGTTGATGGATGTATTTTTCACACTCCTGATCAATAGCAGCATTCATAAAAAATCCTAACATAATGGAAGCTGGACCATTGATAGTCATCGATACTGAAGTCATTTCATTGGTTAAATCAAAACCTGAATACAGTTTTTTAGCATCATCTAGACAACAGATAGAAACTCCAGAATTTCCAATTTTTCCGTAAATATCTGGTCTGATATGAGGGTCGTTTCCATACAAAGTTACGCTATCAAAAGCGGTAGAAAGTCGTTTGGCAGGCATTCCTAAACTCACATAATGAAAACGTCTGTTGGTGCGTTCTGGCCCGCCTTCACCTGCAAACATGCGCGTTGGATCTTCTCCAGTGCGTTTAAAAGGAAAAAGTCCGGCTGTAAAAGGGAATTCACCGGGAACATTTTCTTGTAAATTCCATAACAAAATATCACCCCAAGATTCGTAACGTGGTAAAGAAATTTTTGGAATATCGGTTTGTGATAAAGATTTTGAATGTGTATCAATATGAAATTCTTTATTCCGCACCTTGTACGAATAAACCGGATTTTTATACTTCAGTTTTTTGGTTTCCCAGTTCATGATAAGTTCCCAATTGCGGGGATTCAAATCCATTTTAATGCGCGTGAATTCCTTCAGTAATAAAGTCACAATTTGACTTTTTTCATGATCATTTTTTAGCAAATCAAAAACGGCTGCTTCATCAATTCCGTGGAGAATCAGCGAAATTTTTTGATTGCAAAGAATTTCGATAGTTTTATGAATTCCATATAATTTTTGAGCAAGTTCTTTTTGAACTTCACTCCACTGATTGTATTTGCGGTTATTTTCAGTAATTTCTGATAAATAACGTGTTCGATTAGTAGGAATGATGAATTTTTTTTCAATTGAAAGTTGATTTAAAGTAACAGATCTTTCAAAATTTGCAGCTGTTTTTTCGTTGATTTTGTCAACAATAGCATTGTATAAAGTATTGGTTCCTGGGTCATTAAACTGAGATGCCATCGTGCCAAAAACAGGGAGTGTTTCTATATCTTGTTCCCAAAGTTGATGGTTGCGTTGATATTGTTTTTTAACATCACGTAAGGCATCTAAAGCGCCTCGTTTATCAAATTTGTTGATGGCAATGATATCAGCAAAATCGAGCATATCAATTTTTTCCAATTGGGTTGCAGCACCAAATTCAGGTGTCATAACATAAAGTGCTACATCAGAATGGTCTGTAATTTCCGTATCTGATTGTCCAATACCAGAAGTTTCCAAAATAATTAAATCAAACCCAGCAACTTTTAGTATTTCTAATGCAGTATCAACATGTTTTGAAAGCGCTAAATTAGCTTGACGGGTTGCCAACGAACGCATATAAACGCGTGAGTTGTTAATGGCATTCATCCTAATTCTATCACCTAAAAGTGCGCCACCAGTTTTGCGTTTGGAAGGATCTACACTGATAATGGCAATGGTTTTATCGGGAAAATCGGTGATAAATCTTCGAACTAATTCATCAACTAAAGATGATTTCCCAGCACCACCAGTTCCTGTAATTCCCAAAACTGGAGTCGTTTTATTTTTGGAAGCTTCAGCAATTTTTGCTAATATAGTTTGGTGTCTTTCTGGATAATTTTCAGCTCCTGAAATTAATTGAGCAATAGCATTGTAGTTTTTTGATTTTATATCTTCCATCGAAAAAGAGTAATCAAATCCAGTAGGATAATCACTTTGTGAAACTAAATCGTTAATCATTCCTTGAAGCCCTAAAGTTCTCCCATCATCTGGAGAATAGATACGTGTAACACCATAATTTGTTAAGGCTTCTATTTCATCAGGAAATATTACTCCACCACCACCACCAAAAACTTTGATTTGAGGAGCTCCTTTTTCACGTAATAAATCAAGCATGTATTTAAAATATTCAAGATGTCCACCTTGATAAGAGGTAAGCGCAATAGCATTAGCATTTTCTTGAATTGCAGTATTCACTACTTCATCTACAGAACGGTCGTGACCTAAGTGAATGACCTCAACGCCAGTTGCTTGAATAATTCTGCGCATAATATTAATGGTAGCATCATGACCGTCAAAAAGTGATGCAGCAGTAACAATTCTTATTTTATTTTTGGGGATATAGGATTGAATCGATTTCATTTTATACAAAAAATTTAATTCTTTGCGCAATTTACAATATTAAAATCGAATATATTATGGAGGATATTGTAAAAACGAATAAGGTTTACGTGTTTTTAAATAAATTAAATTGCTTTCATTTTGAGCTGCTTCTTTTTCGTTATCTTATAAATAAGGTATGGAATTAGCTCATTTTGAGTTAAATTACCATACCCTATTGTTTTAAAATAATTTTAAAAGTTCTTTATAAATTGGCATTTAGTTTTTTCCTTTTACTGGATATGGTGGTGTATTCATCTTTGTAGGAAGGTTTGCTTTCAATTGTTCTAAAACGACTTGTATAGCTTTTTCCAATTGAGGGTCTTTCCCTTGAATAACTTCAGCAGGCCATTGTTCAACTTCAATATCTGGCGCTACTCCTTCATTTTCTATACCAAATCCCTTTTCATCATAGAATGCCAAGTTTGGAGCAGTTACAATTCCTCCGTCTATAAACTCAGGAAAACCCAAAATACCTACCAATCCACCCCAAGTAGTTTTTCCGATAATTGTACCCAAATCATTTTTCCTGAACAAATAAGGGAAGTAATCACCACCGGAACCAGCAGTTTCATCAATAAGCAAAACTTTTGGACCCTGTATGGAAGCATTAGGGGCTTTTTGATCCTTTCCGTAACGGTAACTCCAGTATGATTGTAGCGGACGTTTTAAAATATCAATATAATAATCTGCCAATTGTCCACCACCATTAAAACGTTCGTCTATAATAATTGCAGCTTTATTAGCTTGGGGAAAGAAATAACGCTTGAAGTATTCATGTCCCTGAGTAGTGGTATTTGGTACATAAACATAAGCGACTTGGCCATTAGTTGCTTCATTTACTTTTTTGATATTTCCTTCAACCCAATCCCTGTTGCGTAAAGTCATTTCAGAAGTAATAGGAGTGACTTTTATTTTCCTTGGATTAGTCATGTTAGGCGAAGAGGAAACAGTGAGTGTGGTTAACTTATCTGCTGTGTTTTCAAAAAAACTAAAGAAATTATCTTTTGCTGTAATGGTTTTGCCATTTACTTCCAAAATATAATCACCCACTTTAATATCTACACCTGGCTCTGTAAGTGGAGATCTTAATTCTGGAGTCCAGTTCAGTCCTCCATATATTTTTTTGATACGGTATAGGTTATTCATTACCTCATAATCTGCCCCCAAAAGTCCTCCAGAAATATTTTTAGCTTTTTTCATACTGTCACCAGTACTTGAAAAGCGGTGGTGACCTACAGACAGTTCACTAAACATCCACTCCATAACCCTATAAAGATCACTTTTGCAGGACAAATGAGGTAGAAAAGTTGCATATTTCTTTTTCATTGCGTTCCAATCTGCACCGTGCATACCAGGGTCATAAAAATAATCCCTGTTTACGCGCCATGCTTCATCAAAAATGTTGGACCATTCAGCAAGAGGCTCAATTTTAACCTGTACATTATTGGTATTAACAATTGCATCATCTTCCGGTTTTTTTCCAGTATCTGAAATGCCCCATTTTTCCTTGATTCGATAGAGTGTTTTGGTTCCTTTAGCGGCAATA
>JAUYUF010000306.1 GCA_030694835.1 Flavobacteriaceae bacterium
ATTTCCATTCATTTCTAAAGTAGACATCTCATTCTTCCCAATTAAAGAATAGTTTAGTCCTAATCCAATCATTGGATAACCCATTTTAGTAACCATTTCTTTACGTGCTTCTAATGATTGTTTTTCGTAATTCAGCATTGAAAGCATTGGGTTATTAACTAACATACTATCAGCAACTGCTAATAATGGTAAATTCAACATATTAGATTTTATTGTATCAGGAATTTTAATAATCTCCTGAACAGGTCTATTTAAAATTGTATTGAAACGAGCAACCACGGTGTTTTTTTGATCATTCAATAAAGCAATATCATTTTCCAAATCACTTATTTCAATTTGAATTCGATATAAGTCTATCAGACCAGAACCTCCAGAAGAATTCATTGCATTTCCTTGCATTGATTTAGGAGATTGAACAGTTGTTGAGTTAGCACTATTAGTAACATTTCCACTCATTCCTGACATTCCTGACCCACTTGATGAAGTTTTTTGAGAATCATTATTTTGCAAATTTCTTGATGATAATGAACCACTAACACCGCTTATAGAAGCACTTTTAAATTTGATAAGAGAAAGTCGTTCTAACGTATTTAAAATATCAAGATTTTTTTGCGATATGATAATTGCCTGATTCACTTTATACAAATCAAACCAAGTTTGTTGTGCTTCATAAAGTACTTGTAATTTTGCATCCCTAAATATTTCATATTTAGCTTTTGCCATTAAACTCATTTCATCTTTCGCCGCTTTTAAAGTTCCAAACCAAGGAAACATTTGCATTAACCTGATATCTGCTAATTGATTCCCTCCTATTAATTCCATTGGACTTAATAATATTCCTGCACTTAATTCTGGATCTGGCAAGCTGCCAACTTGAGGAACTTTTTGTAAAGCAGCTTCATATTCTGCATATTTTTGTAATACAGTTGGATTATTTTTAGATGCTATCTCAAGATAATTCATCAACGGATTCACTTCTTGGCTGGTTGCTTCATTATAACTGTAAAGCATTACAATTATGATTAATCCTATTTTATGTAAATTCATCATATTATAAATTTTGAATTGATTGAATTTCTTTTTTTGATTCATTTGTAACTGCCCATTCTCGCCACATAGCTTGAAATAACGGAACAACAAATACAGTCATTACCTGAATAATCATCCCTCCAAATGTTGGAATTGCCATCGGAATCATAATATCAGCACCTTTTCCGGTTGATGATAATACAGGCAGTAAAGCAATTACAGCTACTGCAGTGGTCATCATGGCTGGTCTGATTCTTTTTTTACCAGCTTCAACAACAGCTTCGCGAACATCATGAACAGTTGATGGTTTCTTTTCTTCAAATGTTTGATGAATGTACGTTCCCATCATTACTCCGTCATCGGTAGCAATACCAAATAAGGCAATAAATCCGACCCAAACGGCTACACTTAAATTAATAGGATGCATTTGAAATAAGTCTCGAAGATTGACATCAGCAACTGTAAAATTTAAAAACCAATCTTGCCCATATAACCATATCATAATAAAACCACCTGCAAAAGCTACAAACACTCCAGAGAAATGTATCATTGAAGCAATAATAGTCTTAAATTGAAAATATAACAGTAGTAATATGATCAGTAAACTTATTGGGATTACAATGGATAGTCTTTTACTCGCTCTAATTTGTTGCTCATAATTTCCGGCGAATTTATAAGTCACACCTTTAGGCAAGACTAGTGTTCCGGAAGCAATTTTTTCTTCTAAAATTTTAGCTGCATCTTCCACCACATCAACTTCGGCCTTACCTTCGTGTTTATCAAAAATAACATACCCTAACAGGAAAGTATTCTCACTACGAATCATTTGAGCATCCTTAGTGTAAGAGATATCGGCAATTTCTTCTAATGGAATTTGAACGCCATTCATAGCTGGAATCAAAATTCGTTTTAAGTCTTCTGGATTATCTCTCAACTCACGGGCATAACGCACTCTAATTGGAAAGCGCTCTCGTCCTTCAACAGAATTGGATAACGACATTCCTCCCACAGCTACTTGTAATACTTCTTGAACATCACTTATTCTCATACCATATCTTGACATGGCTTCTCGATTGAGCTTTATTTCTAGATAAGGAGCGCCAACTGCTCGATCATAAAATACAGAAGGAGCTTTAACACTTGAAACTTCTTTTAAGGCTTGTTCAAACTGCAAACCTGCTTTTTCAATACTTTCTAAATCTGGACCATATACTTTTAAACCCATAGGGGCTCTCATTCCAGTAGAAAGCATTACTAAACGAGCTTCAATTGGTTGTAATTTAGGAGCAGATGTTAAACCTGGAATATTAGTAACTTTTACAATTTCATTCCAAATATCATTTGGATTTTTAATTTCAGGTCGCCACTGACGGAAATACTCACCATTGGCATCTATAATAAGGCTATCAATTGGAATAATTCTGAAATCATCTTTATAAGGATTGTATTTTTTCCCGCTTTTCAAAACAAAATTATCATCCTTATCAACTTTAAATTGTTGTTTATGCCCATCTTCATCCAAAATATATTCAGAGCGATAGTTTATTGTGTTCTCAAACATTTGAACAGGAGCTGGGTCTAGTGCAGAATTTACACGCCCCCATTTACCAACGGCAACTTCAACTTCGGGAATTACGTTTAACCTTTTATCGAGTGTTTCAATGTATTCAAGATTTTTTTCAATGCTTGTATGAGGCATACTTGTAGGCATCAACAGAAAAGAACCTTCATTAAGAGATGGCATGAATTCTTTTCCAATTCCAGGAAATTTATTAGTGCTTTTCTCCCAAAAACTCGTTTGTCTAACTGATTTCCAACCAATTTTTTCTAGTCCGTTCCCAATAAAACCAAAGGTTTGGTTGAAACCTAACCAAATTAAAATTCCGAATAATAAAGTAAATGCCGGTAATAATAAAAACTTCTTTTTGTTGATTAAAGCCCATCTAAGTATGGGTTCATAGAAAAACACCATTGATAATAAAGCAGCAAGAATAAAAAGTATGATACCAGCAACAAATATGAAATTTATGAATAAACTATTATGTGCACCCAAAGGCATCCATTCTTTTGATAAGAAAAATACAGCAACTAAAACGGTAATAGCAACATTTATATAATTGGTATATTCCTTCTTATTTTCTGGCCAACGATTTGCATATAAATTATTGACTCCAATCGCAATAAGAGCAAGTGCAGACCAAGAGAACCATATAATAATAATTAATACACCGGAAATAATTAGTCCACCATTCCAAACTTTTTTAATTTTTTTTGAATCAAATTTAATATCAAATAAAATATATACTAAGGTTGGTAAAACAACAATTCCAAGTATGAAAGCTGCTAAAAGTGCAAAAGTTTTTGTTAAAGCAAGTGGATGAAAAAGTTTTCCTTCTGCAGCTTCCATTGCAAAAACAGGTAAGAAACTTACAATAGTTGTTGCGATGGATGTTACAACGGCATCTCTAACTTCAGTGGTGGCATCATAAACCACTTTCATTAATTTTTTACCACGAACACCTTTGTTTTCAGGCATTTCTAGGTGTCTGAGGATGTTTTCTACATCAATAATTCCGACGTCAACCATAACTCCAATAGCAATGGCAATACCAGATAGAGCTACAACATTGGCATCAACCCCAAAAAAATGCATCATAATAAAGGTCATCAATACTCCAATTGGAAGTAAGCCTGCTACAATAAATGAGGCTTTTAAATTCATTACAAGTATGATAATTACTATAATACTAATCAGAATTTCGTGTGAAAGTGCAGATTCTAGGGTGCCTATTGTTTCTTTAATTAATCCAGTTCTATCATAAAAAGGAACAATAGTTACTTTAGAAACACTTCCATCGGCTAATGTTTTTTGAGGCAAGCCAGCTTCTAATTCTTTTATCTTTGATTTTACATTATTAATTACTTCCATTGGATTGGATCCATACCGAGCAACCACTACAGCTCCAACTGCTTCTGTACCTGATTTATCTAAACCACCACGTCTTGTCGCGGGACCAAACGATACTTTTGAAACATCTTTAATTCTGACAGGAACATTATTTCGAACAGTAATTACTGAATTTTCTAAATCATTGAGATTTTTTACATAACCCAATCCACGAATGATATATTCAACACTATTCAATTCTATAGTTTCAGCTCCTATATCTAGATTGCTTTTACTAACAGCATTCATAACATCCATCACTGAAACATTATAAGCTTTCAGTGCTTCAGGATTCAAATCAATTTGATATTCTTTCACAAATCCACCAACAGATGCAACTTCTGAAACACCTTTAGCGGTAGATAATCCGTATTTAACATAAAAATCCTGAATGGTTCTTAATTCTTGAGGATTCCATCCTCCATTTGGTTCACCTGTTTCTGGATTTCTACCTTCAAGTGTATACCAATAAATTTGTCCTAAAGCAGTTGCATCTGGCCCAAGGGCTGGCTGAACTCCTTGCGGCAGAGTTCCTGTAGGCAAAGAATTCAGTTTTTCTAGTATTCTAGATCTACTCCAATAAAATTCTACATCATCATCAAAAATGATATAAATGAATGACATTCCAAACATGGAAGTACTTCTAATTGTTTCTACACCGGGAATCCCCAATAAAGCTGTTGTAAGTGGATAAGTGATTTGATCTTGGATATCTTTTGGCGAACGCCCCATCCACTCAGTTGCAACAATTTGTTGATTATCACCTATATCAGGGATTGCATCAACAGGAATAGGATCGCGAGGTAAAAAGCCTGTATCTGTATTGAAAGGCATTGTTACCATTCCGTAAACCACAAAAGTTATAAGAAAAATGAAAGTAATGAGCCTATTTTCGAGAAAATATTTTACAAGTTTATTAAACATTTTTTTAATTTTTAACAATTAAACCATTGATTAAAAGCACCCTAACTTTTTAGTTATTGTGCTAAATTAAATCATGATCTAATAAATCAAATCAAAAATGTTTGATGTAATAAAGAAATGTTCGTGACTATTGTTGGTGAAGTGTAATTTTTAAAAGGAATGATATTTTCTTGTAATCCTTCAAATAATTTAACTGATAACTCAAATGGTTTTACAAATTCAACAGTTTGTATTTCTACCGTTTTAGTAGTTTTTTCTACTACTAAATTACTTTGAACTATTTGATTTATGTCTTTACAACAAGTTTGTTTATTAAAACTAAGTAATTTGTGAGAATGAGTTTCGCTGCCATCCATCTCCATCATTGGAGAACATTTATCAGAATCACCAAAAACAGAAATATCAGTAATTTTACCTCCACACTCATGCTTTTCAACAGCAAAAGAAACTGTTGAAAACACTAAAATTAGTGATAAGAATGAAGCTAATATTTTAACGATAACTTGTTTCATTGTAATGCAAAGTTAATTTTTTTCAAGATAAAAACATTAAAATATTGTTAAAAGTTTAATTTCCAGTTATTTTATGATAATAAAAAGCAGGTAATAACAAAAGCAAAAGTATCGGCTGTATTAAAAATCTCCTTATATAAAATAACAAGAGATAATTCTCTTTTTGGTAATTTTCTATGAAGAAATAAAAAGGAATTATAAACACAAAAAAACCTATAATAAACACCCAAAAAGAAAAATATACAAGATCTTTATTCTTAAAAAGAATATAAATAATAGCTAAGGAAACAATTGAATTTAAAGAATATCTATATATAATATTAAAAGATAATTTTATTAAATCATAATCTGGCAAACTATTATTTAGATAATCTTGTTCAAAGAAAAGAATTAGCGGATCATAAAATATTTCGACAGAAAAACTTCTTATTATTGCCAACAAAGCAACAAGAATAACAATTATAAATATTTGAAATATTCGATTCATTTTTTATACTTTGGTAAAAAATAGTTAATCCAAATTACCCAAAGTAAAAAAGCAGTTCCATAAATAATAAGTGGAAATATTATTTGATGTAGAAAATCAGTAAATGCTGGAAATTTATAGATTACAACTGCAATAAATGCAATACGAATTACATTTATTATATATATTATTAAACTACCCGCTAAAATATATAACATTGTTACTTTAAAACTGGCAGAAAATGAAATGATAAAAGCGATAAATAATATAATAACACTAACAGAATTACAACCTTCTACAACTCTTGCAACAAATTTATCCTCTACAAAAAGTCTAAATGACAATTCATCTACGCTTTGATCTGTAAAGGATTTAACATTAAAAAAAGTTAACAAATCTACTGTTTGTTCAGCTACTTCTTGAGTCATTGGATCACATATAAATTGATTTTCTTTTTCTTGGGTAACATTTAAGTATGAAACATACAAAAAAACCATAATTGCGTATGAACCCAAAAACTTGAGTAAGAATAATATTATTTTTTTGTATTTTTTCAAATAGGAGAATCTTAACTTTGTAACTTAATTTTCTATAAAAATAAATAAACTGATGAATATTGATCTAATAAAAAAAGATATTTTAAATATCACACAACAAACAATAGCTGTAGATATTGTTTTACAACAAATTTGTGATTACTTAAAAAGTGCAGTTTCATATTATGATTGGGTAGGGTTTTATTTTACAAATGGTGATAAAAAAGAATTGATTCTAAAACAATTCGCTGGAAAACCAACTGAACATACGGTTATTCCTTTTGGAAAAGGCATTTGCGGACAAGTGGCGCTGAGCAATCAAAATTTTGTAGTTCAAGATGTAACTGAACAAGATAATTATATTTCCTGCGGATTCGATGTAAAGAGCGAAATTGTAGTACCAATTTTTAAGGATGGGAAAAATATTGGTCAAATTGATATTGATTCTCATCTCACTGCGCCTTTTGGAAAACAGGATGAAGAATTATTAGAATTTGTTTGCGAACAGGTTGCCACTTTAAATTTATAAAAATGGAATTTTTCAGAACAATAAACATACAATCAACGGAAGGTCAACTACAAAAATTATTATCTTTTGAAAATATAAATGATATCATTGAATCATTATTTGTACTTGATTTTGAAAAAGACACCGCCAATATCACCGGAATCTGGGAAGAATTCACCCTAAAACGTGACAATATTAAAGGAGGTGTTCGCTTTGCTTTAATTGAATGTCCCAATGCATTAGCTTGGACGATAACTACTGGCTTTCCTCCTGTTAGAGAACATATTGTAATTCATTTAACTATTAATCGAGCTGAAAAAGAACAGCAGTTTTTAGATGAATTAACAGAATTTTTAGATGATTGGGAAACTGGATTCACCAATTTTCTAAAAAATCAACCTGAAGAATTGTTAAAAACTAGTTCATAAATAGTTGAGATACTTCAATTAAAATAGGTGCTTTTAACGATGGTTTTGTAGTTTTGTAATCACAACAAAAACACAACGATGAATTCATTAATTACAGCAAAATCAGCTCTTATTTCCGTATTTTACAAAGATGGATTGGCTGCTATCGTAAAAAAACTCCACGATTTAGGCATTGTTTTATACGCAACCGGTGGCACCGAAAAGTTCATAAAAGATTTAAATATCCCCGTTATACCTGTTGATACCGTTACAAATTTTCCAGAAATTTTAGGCGGAAGGGTCAAAACTTTGCATCCCAATATTTTTGGAGGCATTTTACATCGCAGAAATTTAGAAGCTGATAAAATTGAAGTAGAAAAACACCAAATTCCTTCTATTGATATTGTTATTGTAGATTTGTATCCCTTTGAAAAAACTGTTGCAGCCAATTTTTCTGAGGAAGAAATTATTGAAAAAATTGATATTGGTGGCATTTCACTAATTAGAGCTGCGGCTAAAAATTTTAACGATGTTTTATGCGTTTCGTCCAGCCATCAATACAATGATTTTTTAGCAATGTTAAATACTCAAAACGGACAAACAACTTTGGCACAGCGCAAAAAGTTTGCCGCTAATGCATTTAATATTTCGAGTCATTATGATACCGCCATTTTTAATTATTTAAATGATGACATATCGTTTAAACAGAGTTTTACTACCCATAAAACCTTGCGATATGGCGAAAATCCGCATCAAAGTGGCTATTTTTTTGGCGATTTAAACAGCGTTTTTAATCAAATTCACGGTAAAGAACTTTCCTATAATAATTTATTAGATGTGGATGCTGCCATCAATTTGATACAAGAATTTCAACAAGAAACGCCCACTTTTGCCATTTTAAAACACAACAATGCGTGCGGAATTGCACAAAGAGCAAATTTAAAAGCTGCTTATATTGATGCTTTAGCTGGTGATCCCATCTCAGCTTTTGGAGGTGTTTTAATTTCAAATACGACCATTGACACCGCAACTGCACAAGAAATAAATTCCTTATTTTTTGAAATTTTGATTGCTCCTGCTTTTGAAGATTCGGCTTTAAAAATTTTAAAATCAAAAAAGAACAGAATTTTATTGGTTCAAAAAACAACTGATTTTTCTAAAAATCAATATAGAACCATTTTAAACGGTGTTTTAGTTCAAGAAAAAGATCTTAAATCTGAAATTAAAGCAGCTTTAAAAACTGTAACAATAGAAAAACCATCAGCAAATGAAATAAATGATTTGTTATTTGCCGCCAAAATTTGCAAACACACCAAATCTAACGCCATTGTTTTGGTTAAAAATTTACAACTTTTAGCAAGCGGAACCGGTCAGACTAGCAGAGTAGATGCGCTAAATCAGGCCATTCATAAAGCCAAACATTTTCATTTTAATTTAAATAATGCAGTGATGGCAAGCGATGCATTTTTTCCTTTTCCAGATTGTGTAGCCATAGCACATCAAGAAAAAATATCGGCTATCATTCAGCCCGGGGGCTCTATCAATGATCAATTATCAATTGATTTTTGCGATGAAAATAAAATGTCTATGGTCTTAACCGGAATACGTCATTTTAAACATTAATTTTCTTAACTTTGCAAACATTATAAAAATTTAATACTTAAGTAAATACTATGGGTTTTTTCGACTTTATGACAGAAGATATTGCGATTGATTTAGGAACTGCAAATACCTTAATTATACATGATGGAAAAGTAGTGATTGATGCACCATCAATAGTTGCAAGAGATCGTTCTACTGGCAAAATTATTGCAGTTGGTAAAGAAGCGAGTTTAATGCAGGGAAAAACGCATGAAAACATCAAAACTATCAGGCCTTTAAAAGATGGTGTAATTGCAGATTTTCAGGCATCAGAAGAAATGATTAAAGAATTTATCCGAAGTATTCCCAGTATTAAAAATAAGTTTTTTTCACCCTCACTTAGAATGGTAATTTGTATTCCATCGGGTATTACAGAAGTTGAAAAACGTGCAGTTCGCGATTCTGCCGAACATATGAATGCCAAAGAAATATACCTCATTCACGAACCTATGGCAGCAGCTATTGGTATCGGAATTGACATTATGAAACCAACCGGAAATATGATTATTGATATTGGAGGAGGCACAACCGAGATTGCAGTGATTGCTTTGGGTGGTATTGTTTGCGACAAATCTATCAAAGTTGCAGGCGATGTTTTTACCGCTGATATTTCTTATTTTATGCGTACCCAGCACAACCTTTCTATCGGTGAAAAAACGGCTGAAAATGTTAAAATTCAAATTGGTGCCGCTACAGAAGATTTAGAAGCACCGCCAGAAGATATGATGGTTCAAGGTCGCGATTTACTAAGTGGCAAACCAAAACAAGTTCAAGTTTCATATCGCGAAATTGCCAAAGCACTAGACAAAAGTATTTTAAGAATTGAAGATGCAATTATGGAAACCTTATCACAAACGCCGCCAGAATTATCGGCCGATATTTATAATACCGGTATTTATTTGGCAGGTGGTGGATCTATGCTTCGCGGATTAGACAAACGTATTTCTCGCAAAACAGATTTACCAGTTTATGTTGCTGAAGACCCACTTAGAGCGGTAGTAAGAGGTACTGGACTTGCACTAAAAGACCTAGAAAAATACAAAAATATATTGATGAAATAGTGAATAATAGTAGTTTCTGATGCAACAAATTATCAATTTTTTAATAAGGAATCGTTACCTCCTATTGTTTTTGTTGCTGGAAATTATTGCTTTATTTTTTGTTATTCAAAGTCATTCCTACCACAAAAGCAAGTTTATTTCATCTTCCAATTCAATTGTTGGAGGAATTTATACTAAAACAAACAATATATCTAATTACTTTTCTCTTGCTAAAGAAAATCATCAGTTGGCTGAAGAAAATACAAATTTACGCAACTTACTTGCCAGAAGAAATAGCACTATTGACAGTGTTATTCATAAAGTAACAGACACTATTTATCATCAAGAATATCATTATATTACAGCAAAAATCATCAATAATAGTTACGCTAAACGCAATAATTATTTAACAATCAATAAAGGATTAAAACACGGAATCCATAAAGATATGGGAGTTATTTTACCCAATGGTATTGTTGGTGTAATACAAGATGTTTCACAAAATTTTGCTACTATTTTATCGTTGCTCAATGAAAATTCTAAGATTAATGTAGGGGTAAAAAACAATAATCACTTTGGTACTTTGGCGTGGAATGGAAAAAGTTATGAAGAAGCGCAACTACTTGATTTTCCAAGACGAGCTGCACTTAAAATTGGTGATACCATTGTGACGGGTGGAAAATCAGTATTATTTCCAGAAGGCATTCCTGTAGGAATTATCAAAAGTCTTAATTTAAGAAATAATTACTATGAAAATATCACCATAACACTTCTAACTGATATGAGTAATTTAGGGTATGTATATGTTGTTAATAATATTGATAAAAAAGAGATTGAAAATCTAGAAAAAAAACATGAGTAATATTTTTTTTAGCCACGCATTTCGATTTGTTGGATTAGTTTTTTTACAAATCCTGATTTTCAATAATATTAATTTATTTGGTTATTTAAACCCATATCCTTACATCGCTTTTGTTTTTTTATTTCCCTTTAAAAAAGAAAGAAGTGCTTTACTGATTCTAAGTTTTTTAATTGGATTAACTATAGACTTTTTTACTGATTCTGGAGGAATTCATGCTGCATCAACATTATTCATAGCATACTTCAGATTATATTTTGTACGATTAATTCTTAGAAAATCTGAATTTGAATATTATACTTTTCAAATAACTTCTATTTCAGTTGATAAAGTTTTAATGTATTTCTTTGTGTTGATATTAATTCATCATTTCATGATGTTTAGTTTAGAGTTTTTTGATATTCAATCTATTTTTGAAATTCTTAAAAGAACTTTACTTTCAACTATTTTTACATTTCTAGTTACTATCTTTGGATATTTTATTTTAGTTAGCAAGAGTAAATAAATGCGTAGAGGATTATTACTTTTTTATTTTATAATTATTGTAGGAGCCATTTTTATATTTCGCTTATTTTATATTCAAATTATTGATGATGAGTATAGAATTTCTCCACTTAATAATTCTGCTGTAAGGGTCAATTATGATTATCCAGAACGAGGTTATGTTTTTGATAGAAATGGAGTTTTATTAGCTGCCAATCAACCATCATATGATATTATGGTGATTCCGCGTGAAATAAAAGATTTAGACACTCTAGAATTATGCAATTTAATTAAGATTGATATAAGTGAATTTGTTAAAAAAATAGAAAAATCAAAAATCTATTCACCTTATTTACCTTCTGTTTTCTTATCACAAATCACAAAAGATGAGTATGCATATATCCAAGAAAAGATGTATAAATTCAAAGGATTTTATATCCAAAGTAGATCTCAACGTGAATATATGGTTAATTCTGCAGCAAATGTTTTAGGCTATATCAGTGAAGTTAATGATGATTTAATTCAAAAAAATCCATATTATCAATCAGGAGAATTAATTGGAGCACAGGGAATTGAAAAACAATATGAAGAAATTCTTCGAGGTAAAAAAGGAATGAAATTTATTCAGAAAGATCGTTTCAATAGAGAAATTGGTTCTTATAGAGAGGGGACGTTTGATTCTTTACCAGAACCTGGGAGTGATATCACCTTAACAATTGATATCGCTTTACAACAATACGGCGAGAAACTTATGCAAAACAAGCGTGGCGGAATTGTTGCTATTGACCCTAAAACTGGTGAAATTTTAACACTAATTTCAATGCCAACTTATAATCCAAATTTAATGGTTGGTAAAGAACGATCTAAAAACTCAGTTAAATTATTTGGCGATAAGTTTAATATGCCAATGTATGACAGATCTCTTCAAGCACAGTATCCACCAGGTTCACCATTTAAAATAGTAAATGCACTTGTCGGATTGCAAGAAGGAGTTATTACACCAGAAACAAGTTTTTATTGTTATCACGGATATCAATATGGCTCTAGTTCAAAAGCATTTATGGCCTGTCATTGCGGAGTAGTAAATTATCCTATAAAACTTAATATGGCAATCTATAAATCATGTAATGCCTATTTTGCAAATGTTTACAAAAGAACTATCGATAAATATAAATCACCATCTAAGGGAATAGACGCTTGGAGTGCACATATGCATAGCTTTGGTTTAGGTGATTTTTTAGGATATGATTTGCCAATTGGAAGACGGGGGCATATTCCAAATTCAGAGTATTACAATAAAAATTACAAAAATGGAAATTGGAGATCAACCGCTACAATTTCTAATGCAATTGGACAAGGAGAAGTATTAACTACTCCCATTCAATTAGCAAATTTAACAGCAACTATTGCTAATAAAGGTTATTATTATACTCCTCATATCCTCAAAAAAATTACTGATAAACCATTTACAGATTTTAATCAGAAAAAAGTAACAACAATTGACACCAAACATTTTGAACCAATTATTGACGGAATGTTTCAAGTTTTTGAAATTGGAACAGCTAGATACTCAAGAATCGAAACTATTCAAATGTGTGGGAAAACTGGAACCGCAGAAAATTTTAAACGCATCAATGGCAGGAAAGTTCAATTTGAAGACCACTCTATTTTTATTGCATTTGCCCCAAAAGATAATCCCAAAATTGCAATTGCTATTTTTGTTGAAAATGGTGGTTTTGGTGCAACTATTGCTGCACCAATTGCAAGTTTAATGATTGAAAAATATTTAACAGGAGAAGTTTTAAGAACGGCTATGGAACAAGGTATGATTGACAAAAGCCTAGAATATCAATATCAAAAACAACTATTTTCATTAACAAGTTTTGAGAAAACAACGAAATAATATTTTTTACGGAGCAGATTTATTGCTTATTCTACTCTATACCTCACTAATTATATTAGGGTTAATTAATATTTTTTCTGTTTCTTCAACTGCTTCAAATTTTGAAGCTTTTAGTTTAAGTACTCGATTTGGAACTCAATTGCTTTGGATTGGACTAAGTATCCCTTTCATTATTTTTGTATTCTTTTTAGATGTTAAACTATACGAACGATTTTCATCAATTCTATACATATTCATTTTAATAATTTTAGCAGGTTTATTTGTGTTTGGAAAAAATATCAATGGAGCAACCTCCTGGTACTCATTTGGTTCCTTTAATTTACAACCCTCAGAATTTGCCAAAGCAATTACAGCTCTTGCTGTTGCTAAAATTATCAGTGAAAGTCAATTTGATTTAAGAAAAGTTCGTTCACAATGGAAAGTTTTTTTGATAGTTTTACTTCCCGCAATTTTAATTGGATTACAACCTGATCCCGGTTCTGCGTTAGTGTATTTAGCTTTCTTCTTTGTTTTCTATAGAGAAGGACTACCTTGGTATTATATTTTCTTTGGAATGTTTGCTGTAATTTTATTTATCCTAACAATGGCTTTTGGCAAATTAACAATTCTAATTTCATTAATAGTATTAACCATTATATCATTCTTATATCTCCGATTTATAAAAATGAGGAAGTTCAAAAAATTTGGAATTGATATTATAGTTATTCTTATACTTTCATCAACATTTGTTTTAAGTGTTGATTATATTTTTAACAATGTTTTTGAACAAAGACATCGAGATAGATTTATGGTGATTCTTGGAAAAACTTCTGACACCAAAGGAATAGGATATAATACTGATCAATCAGTTTTAACAATTGGATCAGGCGGATTTATGGGAAAAGGTTATATGTATGGTGATAGAACTCGCGGAAAATTTGTTCCAGAACAAGACACTGATTACATTTTTAGTACTATTGGTGAAGAATGGGGATTTGTTGGATCTTCATTAGTTATTGTCATTTTCACAGCTTTTTTACTTCGGATATTATATTTAGCAGAAAAACAAAAAAACAAATTTAGTAGAATTTACGGGTATAGTGTGGTCTCTATTTTCTTCCTTCACTTTATGATTAATATCGGAATGGTTATAGGACTATTACCAACTATTGGCATTCCTTTACCGTTCTTTAGTTACGGTGGTTCAGCTTTATTAGGATTTACTTTACTGCTCTTTATATTTATTAAATTAGACGCCAATAAGGTGTATGAATGGTAAAAAAAAAGAGCGTTTAAAAACGCTCTTTTTTACTTTAAATCTTTACTTTATGCGATAGAAGCTACATGTTTCATTAAACCAGATTTTAAATTTCCAGCTTTATTTTTATGAATAACATTGCTCTTAACTAATTTATCTAGCATTGATAAGACTGTAGGTAATTTACCTTCAGCAAATTCTTTATCAATAGATGCACGCAAATCCCTAACAGCATTTCTAGTCGTTTTATGCTGATATTTATTTCTCAAGCGTTTCTCTTCGTTACTTCTAATTCTCTTTAATGCTGATTTATGATTTGCCATTGTATTATAATTTAATGTTCTTAAATTTTGTAGCCCGTAGGGGAGTCGAACCCCTCTTACCAGGATGAAAACCTGGCGTCCTAACCGATAGACGAACGGGCCATGTGTTACTTACATTTTCACATTGCGAGTGCAAAGATACACCTATTTTCTATTTGTCAAAATTTATTTTAAAAATTTTTTAATAGGCTTTTGCAAATAGCACTTTTCGCTGTGAAGGCTTG
This sequence comes from Flavobacteriaceae bacterium, assembly GCA_030694835.1. GTDB lineage: Bacteria > Bacteroidota > Bacteroidia > Flavobacteriales > Flavobacteriaceae > JAGXRT01. The sequence continues at coordinate 15,040 of JAUYUF010000306.1, forward strand.
CCAGTAAAGACACAAACACCTGTTTGATTATCAGAATTTAAAGGGATACAACGTATTGTTGCCTTAGTTAATTCCTTAATTTTTTCTTCTGTTTCTGAAGTTCCATCCCAATGAGCTGAAACAAAACCACCTTTATTTTCTAAAACATCTTTAAATGATTCAAAATTTTCAACTTCTGTAATATGAGAATCTCTATAAGATAACGCTTTTTCAAATAAATCGGCTTGAATTTGTTTTAATAAATTCTCAATATATAAAGGTGCTTCATCAAAAGTAATAACCTTTTTCTCTAATGTATCTCTTCTTGCAATTTCTAAAGTTCCATTTTCCAAATCACGTGGACCAATAGCTAATCTTACAGGAACGCCTTTTAATTCATATTCAGCAAATTTCCATCCTGGAGAATGTGTTGTTCTCTGATCTAATTTTACAGAAATTCCTTTTGATTTTAAATGCTTTATAATATCCGATGCTTTTTCAATAATCTGATCTAATTGCTCCTCTGTTTTATGAATAGGAACGATTACAACCTGAATAGGTGCTAAATTTGGTGGCAATACTAACCCATTATCATCTGAATGTGTCATAATTAACGCACCTATTAAGCGTGTTGAAACACCCCATGAAGTTGCCCAAACAAATTCTTGTTTACCTTCTTTTGAAGTAAATTTCACATCAAATGCCTTTGCAAAATTTTGACCCAAAAAGTGAGAAGTTCCTGCTTGTAATGCTTTTCCGTCTTGCATCAAAGCTTCAATACAATAGGTTTCTAAAGCACCTGCAAAACGTTCATTCACTGACTTAACTCCTTTTACAACTGGCATCGCCATAAAATTCTCAGCAAATTCAGCATATACGTTCATCATTAGTTCAGCCTCTGTAATTGCTTCCGCTTTTGTAGCATGTGCAGTATGACCTTCTTGCCATAAAAATTCAGTAGTTCTTAAAAATAAGCGGGTTCGCATTTCCCATCGAACTACATTGGCCCACTGATTAATTAAAAGAGGTAAATCTCTATAAGATTGAACCCATTTGCGATACGTATCCCAAATAATAGTTTCTGAAGTTGGACGAACAATTAATTCTTCTTCTAATTTAGCGTCAGGATCAACAATAATTCCACTTCCGTCTTCAGCATTTTTTAGTCGATAATGGGTAACAACGGCGCATTCTTTGGCAAAACCAGCAACATGACTGGCTTCTTTGCTAAAATACGATTTGGGGATCAATAGTGGGAAATAAGCGTTTTGGTGTCCTGTTTCCTTGAACAATCTATCCAATTCTGCTTGCATTTTTTCCCAAATAGCATAGCCATACGGCTTAATAACCATAAATCCTCTAACACCCGAATTTTCAGCTAAATCAGCATTTAATACTAAATCATTATACCATTTAGAGTAATCTTCACTTCGTTTTGTTAATTTATTTCCCATCAGCTTATATTTGGCACAAATATTGTAAATTTAAATTCAATTAATAGTTGACAAAACTAACTATTTTTGTGATGTTCAACAATAAAAAACGTATTGATTATGAAATCTTCTTATCAAACAATAACAAAACTGATTCCGATAATACTACTCATTATTAGTTTATTTGGATTGAGTTCTTGTGGTTCTTATTACAATGTATCGCAAGAGGACGGCATCTATAATTCTCGTGATTATACAGTTTATCAAGAACAGCGCACTGTTAGAGAACGCGAAGTTGATGTTATTGATAATCAAGAAGATAATTTTTTTGCTAAAAAACTAGCATCATATGAAACTGTTGAAGATGCTGATGTTTTAACTGATATTGATTCTTATAATTATAATGAAAACAATGATGATGGCTCTCCTTGGGGGTATTCTAATAATATAACTATTACTGTTGTTGATCCATACTATTATCGCAATACTTGGAATAGTTATTATTACGATGATTTTTATTACGGATATTATCCAAGCTACTATCGTTACAATCCTTATTATAGACCTTACGGTTATTCATATTACAATCCATATTATTACTCAAGTTATAATCCTTATTATTATTCTCCATATTACGGAAATAGTTTCTATTTTGGTTATACTTGGGGGTATAATTCTTATTATAACAATCATTATTACAGACCTATTTATCACACAAAATATTATGATTCATACGGAAAACGAGATAGCTACAACACAAGTGGGTATTCTCAAAAATCGGGTTCTAACCAAAACAGAACTGTAATTTCTCCATATTCTGGAAATAGAAGACCTGTATTAGGAACTTCAACTAGAAGATCTTCTGATGAAATTAGAAGTACTCAAAAAAGACCTAATAATAAATCAAATAACAATCAAATAAACAACAGGAAATCAGGAAATGAGAATAATGATTCTTACAGAAGACCTTCTAATAATACCAATTCAAATTCTGGAGGAAGAAGTAATTCAACGACTGGAAAAAGAAGAGATAATGTAAGTTATAATTATTATGAAGGGGATAATCAAAATAGCACTGTAGTTCGTTCACAATCATATTCTAATACAAGAAGTAATGAAAATAGTACTAATTATAGAAGTAATGTAACTGTTTATAAATCGCCAAGAAGTAATTCAACAAATTACGAGTCTAATAAAAATTATTCAACCCAAAGAAACTCAACTTCAGATTCTAAAAAAACGACAAATGATAAGTCAAGCAAAAGGGATTCATATAATTCTAATAATAATTCAACTCAAGTTGTTCAAAATAATTCTCAAAACCAAGTAAGAGAACCTGCCAGACAAGAATCATCATCTAACAATTCAAGCTCTGTAAGTTCAGAAAGCAGTTCTAATAATCAATCTAGTTCTTCATCAGTTTCAAGAAGAAGAGACAATTAAACTAATTAATTTTCCAATAAGAAAAAATCAATATAATTTTGATTCAAAATATTGGATTTTTATTAATCATAAAAAAATAAACAGATGAAAAAATTACTTTTACTTTTAACATTACTTTTTTCAACCATTATATATTCTCAATCACTTGGATATAATGATTTAGGGATTCTTTTTTCTGGCGATGAATACAACGGAACTGCTCGTTATAATGCTATGAGTGGTGCTTTTGGCGCATTGGGAGGAGATTTGTCTGCCATGGCAATAAATCCGGCAGGAGCTGCTATTTTTTTGAAAAATGAATTTAATTTTTCTTTGAGTAACAGAAGTACTTCCATAAGTTCTTCGTTTTATAATAATGGTCAATTATCTGAAAATGATTACTTAGATTTACCTCAGATGGGAGGTGTTGCAGTTTTTAATAATTACGATCCAAATGGAAACTGGAAAAATCTAGCTTTAGGATTTAATTATTCTAAAACTTCTGACTTTGAAAATAATTGGATTGCACGTGGAAATAGCGGTTATGCAACTTATATTTTTGACCAAGTTAATACTAATATTGAATATTTAAATGTTGATGAACAAGTCTTTGGAAACTATACAGAAGGAACAAATGATAAATTTACTTTTTCAATAGCTTCACAATATAGCGATGATTTATATGTCGGATTTTCCATACATTCCTATAATTTAGATTTTCATCAAAAAGCCATATTAGAAGAATATAATAATGACGGAGCGGGGAATACAATTGATGCTTCACTTATTCAGGAATTATATACTGTTGGAGATGGCGTTTCATTTGGTTTCGGATTTATTTCAAAACCAACTGATAATATTAGATTTGGAGTTTCATATCAATCACCTGTTTGGTATAATTTAGCAGAAGAATTTGTTGATGAAGATTTAGAATTAAAATAC
>JAUYUF010000322.1 GCA_030694835.1 Flavobacteriaceae bacterium
AACTTGAAATCAAACAATATATAGACTATTATAATAACGAAAGAATTAAATCAAATCTAAACAAAATGAGCCCGATAAAATATCGAGCTCATTATTGTCAAAATTAATTATAAATTTGTCTAACTTTTTGGGTTCAGTCTATGTTTGGAAGCTTTTTTTTATGCTTATAATTTACAAAACTACTTATTTTATTAGCGTTCTAAGTTTTAGAGACATATCAAAATTCTACAATTCACTTTTTTAAAGACATCAAAAAAAAAGTATTAATTTTTTTTGAGATATCATATAATTAATAATTTTACAACCTTTGTTGGAAAAAATTATATTAGGGTTTTATTCCTTCCTTATAAATATCTGTGTAAAGTAATTTTTATTAGTGATTTTACATGACTCAGTTGAAATACCAAAATGAGTGAATTTTGGATTTTCAATAATATCTTTGTGTGTTTGACTATTAAGCCAACCATTTACAACACCTTGCGAAGAGCTATATCCATAGGCAACATTCTCAGCAACTAATTTTGCATCAGTATTTTCCACAAGATCTTGAAAACGTTTAGCGAAATTGTCGTGGCTTAATTTACAGACTTTAATCATGTATTCGGTATGCCCATCTGCAATACTAGATATAATATTTAAAGGTGTTAAATCTGCTATGCCTATGCTTTTTCTATGAGTATTTATTAAATCTAATATTTCAGATTCAATGGCGGAGTATTCAACTTTAGAGTCATCTATTATGGTACTTGATTGATCAAAATTGATTGCATTATCATCATTTGAACATGAAGACAGTAAACTAAATAAAATAATTGAAACAAGGTTAAAATGTAAAAATTTCATGAAGTAAGGGGGGTGGAGTTTAATATTTAATATTTGAGGTTAAATTTATTTATATGACATATTTTTTTGGTAGTTCAAAAGTAAGAAGACCTTTGTTTAATTATAATGACATTAATCATTTTATAAACAAAACATGTAATTTAATTATAAAAAGAAGTATATTTTTTATAAAACTATGTATTTTATATTTACCGATTGTTAAACGAACTTACCTTAATCTAAGGACTCTTTGTTTTTAGTTTTTTTTTTAAAAAAATATTAAAAAATATGACATTGGTCATACTTTTTTACATCTTATAAGTTACATTTGCAATGTAGGTTTCTAGCCTACTTCTTTTTCATAGCAATTTTCCTCCTCTAACCCCAAATTTGAGGAGGTTTTTTTATTCCTAAAATATTGTAATCCCTTATTATTAACAAAACTTAAGGAGAGGCAAAAACATAGATTTGAGTTTAAAAAGGATAAAATCAATTGGGTAACAAAAGTTACTTATTTTTTTATTGTTATATGTTAAATTTGCCTTGTAGGTAAAAATATCCTACATCTTTTTCATAGCAATTTTCCACCTCAACCCCAAGACGAGGTGGTTTTTTTTTATAAATCGGCATAATACTGAAAAATAGTTGGTAAATAGTCTGTCAGGCATTATTACCATTGAGATTCCAAGAAGTTTGATGAAATTCGTTTCATCAAACTTTTTTAATATGGAAAAAACGTCAAAAAAAAGCGTTGTTGGGGTTGTAA
>JAUYUF010000325.1 GCA_030694835.1 Flavobacteriaceae bacterium
ATCACCTTGTTAGAAGCCCCAAACCATCTAAAAGAGGTCGTAATTGAGTTGCCAGTAACCGTGAGAGAAGATACCATTACCTATAATACCAATAAATTTGTTACTGGTGAGGAACGCAAATTAAAAGATGTCCTTAAAAAATTGCCAGGGGTTGAGGTTGATAAAAACGGTTTGGTTACAGTACAAGGTAGAACCGTTACTACCTTATTAGTAGAAGGAAGAAAGTTTTTTGGCGGTGATACGAAGTTAGCTGTAGAAAACATCCCAGCTGATGCCATTGATAGAGTACAAACTATTGATAATTACAATGAAGTTTCTTTTCTGAAAAATCTATCCAATTCAGATCAGATGGCGATGAATATATTATTAAAAAGTGGTAAAAAACAATTTGCCTTTGGCGATGTTGAAGTAGGTAAAGGAAATGATGATTATTACAGAAGTCATGCTAATGTGTTTTATTACAGTCCGAAAACCACCATCAACTTTATCGGAAATGTAAATAATACAGGCGAAAAAATATTTACGTTTAAAGATTATATGAATTTTCAAGGTGGTATAAATGCTGTTCTAAGAGGTGATGGATCTTCTATTAATAGTTCAAAAAGTGATTTTGCACCTTTTTTAGAGACACAGGATTTGGTAAGAAGTCAGCAGCAGTTTGGAGCTTTAAATATCACAAAAACTATTAATGAAAAACTAATCATTACTGGTTATGCTATTTTATCACAATCCAATACCGAAACATTTTCCAAAACAATGAATCAATATACTTCTGTTTTTTCAAATTTTACAGAAGATAAAGAAAGCAATAACAATGCTAAAAGTTTTTTAAGTATTGGTAAATTCAGCATTGAATATGCTCCAAGCACCAAAGAACAGTGGTTTGTAAATTCGCAATTCAAAATATCAGACAACTTAAGTAATAACGCTATTTTTTCGGTCATTAATACTGAAAATAAAGATATTCTTACATCAAAAGATACAGAAGGTATAAATGTCAATCAAACCATTGAATGGCATAAAGCAATCGCTAAAAAACACACCCTTTCTTTTGCGGCTTCTTTTACGATTGATAACAATAAACCCAATTCAACTTGGATAACCAACCAGCCTATATTACAAGGACTCATACCACTTATAAACGGAAATGTATTTCATTTATCACAATTAAAGCAAACAGACAAGAACAATATTGATGTGGTTTTAAAACATTATTGGGTAATCAATAACAATAATCACCTATATACGACTTTTGGAAATAAATATGTAGCCGAACAATTTTATACCAATGACAGTCAGCAATTAGAAAATAATTCAACATATAATTTTAATAACAATGGTTTTGGAAATGATTTAGAATATCAACTCAATGATTTTTATGGAGGTATTCATTATAAATTTAAAACCGGAATAGCCGAATTTAAACAAGGTGCTTTTATACATCATTACAGTTGGGAAGCCAATCAATCGAATGCCTATCAACAAAATAAATGGGTTGTTCTACCTGATTTTCTAGCCAAATTTGAATTTAGTCAATCCAAAAAATTACAATTCAATTATCAACTTAAAAGTTCTTTTTCCGATGCTTCCAAATTAGCCAATCGTTTTTATTTACAATCTTACAATTCGGTGTATAAAGGAAATGAACAATTAGAAAACGAGTTATTTCATTCGGCAAGAGTCTATTATAGTAGGTTTAGTTTGTACCGGGGCATCCTTTTATTTAGCAGCATTAATTATTTAAAAAAGGTAGACGGAATTCAAAACGCTGTACAATTTGAAAACACTAATCAATACCTATCACCTTTCATAGTGGCAAATCCTGAAGAGCGGTGGAGTTTTAATACTACAATGGATAAGAAGTATAAATTCATCAAATATCATTTTAATGTCAATTTAAGTACGGCAGATTTTTTACAAACAGTTAATAATACTGCTGTAAATAATAAAAACAACAGCGCTTCATATGTAATTTCAGCGAAATCGTTACATGAAAAATATCCTACAGTTGAGGTTGGTTTTAGACAAAGTTTTGGGAACTATACATCGGGTACTCTGAAATCTAAATTTAGCACAAATGAGCCTTTTGTAAACATTGATTATGATTTTTTAAAAGGATTTATACTTTCATTTGATTATGCACGATTTGATTATCAGCAAAAATCAATAAATCAGCAAAATACCTATGAATTGGCTAATTTATCGTTGTCTTATAAAAAGGAAAATAGCGCATGGTCTTATAAGTTAAGTGCTCAAAATATAATGGATGTAAAATTTAAAAATCAAAATAGTTTTTCTTCATACATCATATCAGATACGAAAACGTATATTTTACCGAGAATTATAATGGTTTCCTTGAGCTATAAGATTTAATTAAAATTGTGCGTAATTATAATAAAACAATAGTTAACCTAACATCAAAAACAATGATAAATAAATTAGCACTTACACTATTTTTACTAAGTTTCAGTCAAATATACAGTCAAGACTTAATTGTTGATAAAGCTTCATATAAAGCATTATATAACCTTACCTATCTGAGAGATTCTACCAACCTACAGAAAAAAAGCGAGGAAAAGATGTTGTTACTTGTGGGAAAAAAATACTCACTTTTTCAAAGTGAAAACAATCGGTTTAATGATTCGGTAAAGGCTAATCTGGTCAATCAATTTAATAATAAAAAAATTGATGCCCAGACAGGCGTCAACATGGCTTTAACTCAGAATAAATACACTTTATTTGATTTCAAAATAATTAAATCAAATACTGAACATATCGTTATTGATAAAATATTTTCTGATAAATTTTATTATAAAGAGCAACAAAATTTAAATTGGGTAATTACAGATGAAACTAAACAAATTAATAGTTATTTATGTCAAAAAGCAACCACTTCGTACGCTGGCAGGAGCTATATAGCCTGGTTTTCCAATTCAATTCCCATTGCTGATGGTCCCTATAAATTTGCTGGACTTCCTGGTTTAATCATTGAAATGTATGATACTAGATTCCATTATCATTTTGAAATGTTGAGTTTGGAACAAAAAACAGATTATTTTTCATTTGATTTAGCAAAAATTCAGAAAACCAGTAAAGTAGAGTTTTTTAACGCCTTGGCTAACTTAAAAAAAGATATTATTGGTCAATTGGAACAACGCGGCTTCTCTTTTGATGAATCTAATACCATACAAATAAAGAGAACAATTAAGAATAATAGAAACAATCAAATAGAATTACAGATTGATTAAATTTAGAATTACTCAAATATTTTTGTTTTTTGGGATACTTTTAATTTTTGCAAATAATTATTCGCAAACAATAATAAATGGAAAAATTACTGATGAAACGAGTCAACCGCTTTCAGGTACATCTATAACGGCAACTAAAATTAATGAAAGTGTTGTAAATGCGTATGCTATATCTGATTATTATGGTAATTATACCATTAAAATTGATGCAAAATCAGATTCAGTTCAAATTAATGTTTCACATCTGGGCTATACTAAACTTGTCAAAAAAATTGTCAATAAAAGTCAAACCATTAATGTCAACCTACAAGAAACAGAAGAAAAATTAAAAGAAGTTTTTTTAAGAACGTTGCCAATTACAAAAAAGGGTGATACAATTAATTACTTGGTGAGTGCATTTAAAAGTCAGAAGGATTTGGTAATAGCCGATGTGTTAAAAAAAATGCCGGGAATAGAAGTATTAGACAACGGAACTATTTTATACCAAGGTAAACCTATTGTGAAATATTACATTGAAGGATTGGATTTGTTAGAAGGTAAGTACAATTTGGCCAATAATAACTTACCTGCTGATGCAGTTACTAAAGTACAAATTCTTGAAAATCATCAACCAATAAAGATTTTAGACAGTCTGGTATATTCCGACAAAGCGGCATTAAACATCAAACTGAAAAAGAATATTACACTTACAGGCACTGCAAAATTAGGCGTAGGTAACTATCCTTTTTTGTGGGATACCAATGTAACACCCATGTTGTTTACTAAAAAACAACAAATGATAACTTCTTATCAAACAAATAATACGGGTAATGACCTTTCTAACGAATTAAAGATCCTAACCATTGAGGATTTGTTAGACCAGGCTGAAGGTAATCATGAAAAAAAAGATTGGGTAACTATCCAGCAGTTGTCATCACCTCCATTTGCTACAAAACGCTGGTTAGATAACAATGTTCACATGTTCACAACAAATTATTTGGTTCGATTGAAAAAGGAAGTCGATTTAAAAGTGAATCTGTCTTATATCAACGATTTTCAAAAACAAAATGGAATAACCCAAACTACATTTTATATCCCAAATGACACTATTAGTATTGTCGAAAATGCAAAAAATAAGTTGTTTTTAAATTCCTTAAAAAGCAAGTTTATTTTAACTAAAAATACCACTAAAAATTATTTTAAAAACACTTTTGAAGCGAATAAATACTGGGATTCTAATAGCGGTATTATCTCCTCAAATGACGAAGAAATTAACCAAAAAGTTTCAAATCCTTTTACATCAATCAGCAACAGAATAAAATGGATTCAAGCTTTTGGCAAAAAATTAATAACCATAAATTCTGTTATAATATACACAAATACACCTCAAGATTTAACTATTACTCCTGGGTACTATGAAGATCTTCTAAATAACGCAAAACCCTATGATAAGACCCATCAAAAAATACACTTATCAAATTTTTACACTAATAACGCTGTGAGTTTTACAAAGGGATATGGCAGATTTACATTTACACCTAAAATTGGTATGAAGCTTCAAAATCAGCAACTAGATAGCCGAATTACTATTTTTAGAAATCTTTCAATAGATGAACTTACTGGTAATTACAAAAATAATTTAAGTTATAATAACACTTCTTTTTATACGATGCTGAATACTCAGTATAAATACAAAAATTGGAATTTTGAATTGGAAACTCCGTTTAAATTTCAGGGATTTGATATCTCTGATGCTGATTTAAACAAAGCTCAAAAACTAAATCGTTTAACATTTGAACCGAGGGTGTATATTAGAAATGATATAAATTCATTCTTAAAAACAACTTTCACAGTGAGTTCTAAGAAAGATTTTGGTGAGATAAATCAGCTATATTATGGCTATATATTAAATAATTATAGAGGTCTAAAGCGATATGAAACACCAATTTTAGAGAGTGAAAAAAAGAATATTTCACTAAGTTTAAACTATAGAAATCCAATAAAATCAGTTTTTGCCAATGCTTCTTATTCTGCAAGTTATGAATCACAAAATTTAATGTTTGGTAATTTAATTAATAGTAATGGTACTGCTACTTACAGCTTTATTGAAAAAGACAATTCAAGTAATACCCAAAATATTAGTTTAAGTGCTAGTAAATACTTCAGTGCTTTAAAAACAACACTTACCTTAATGACAAGTACTTCATTAGACAAAAGACAACAATTATTAAATGGAATCCCCACCAATAGTACCTCAAAAAACTATCAGATCAATGGTAAAATAAATACCGAAATAACAGCATGGATGAGTTTTAATTACAAAAGTAACTTTTCAGTGTTAAACACCTTATTTAATCAGCAATCGTTTGATAGAATTATTATGCAAGAACATTTATGGCATTTTAGTTTTTATCCTTCATCAAATCAATACATCGGATTTGATACAGAATTTTATAAGAATAATGGATCTGGTATAAATCAAGAAAACTATTTTCTAAATTTAAATTATAGATATACGCTTAAAAAAAGCAAAATAGACCTTGAATTGAATTGGAATAATATACTAAATACAAAAGAGATTACAACAGTTTATAATAATACATTTTTGTACACTCAGAGTACCTATAAGCTAAGACCATCACAAATATTGGCTAGTATTAAATTTAACTTTTAGTAGTTAAGTATCTGTAAATCAACTAAACTTAGATGCGAACAAAAGTCATAAAACTATAATCATACTTATTTTTTTCATCGGCTTTAAAATCTTCTCTAGAAACTTCCTTCCAAATAGTTGAGTCAATTTCAGGGAAAAAAGCATCTGCTTCAAACGCATGATGAACATGGGTAATTTCAAGCTTTTCAGCAATAGGCATTGCTTCTTTGTATATTTCTGCACCGCCAATAATAAATGGAGAATCATCAGTAGAAGCAATTTCTATTGCTTTATTAAGTGTATCTACTAAAATACAACCATCTGGAATTTGAAAGTTGTTATTTCTACTTATTACAATCGTTGTTCTATTGGGCAAAGCTTTACCCAACGATTCAAAAGTGTTACGCCCCATAATAATATGATGACCAGTAGTTTTGCTTTTAAATCTTTTAAGATCAGCAGGTAAATGCCAAATTAATTGATTGTTTTTTCCAATTCCGTAGTTACTATCAATAGCGGCAATAATGGTAATCATCTAATTATTTTATGTTGTTGAATCGGTGTTTTCAGGAGATATAACTTGCTCTTTCATTAATTTTTTTTCAAGAGATTTTAAACGTTCACAATGCTTGGCTATTAATTTATCGGTTTCAGTACGCTCCCATTCTTTTCCAAAAAACCGATTGGTAATAAATACGTTGATTAGGTGTAATAACCATAAGAAAAACCATATAGTTACAGCCCATTTATACCAATCACCTAATTGTTCACCAACCTTAAAAAATTTGTTGACAACAATTAAAAAAGCAGAACCTACTATAAATAGTATAAAATGATGATAGACTTTCTTTTTTTGTTGAACTCTATTACGCGATTTTTCGTAAAGTTCATGTTGTTCTTGTGTATTCATAAGTTGTGATTTTAAATTGAAACAGCTCCTTTAATATGTGGATGTGGATTATAATCAATTAAATCAAAATCATCAAAAGTAAAATCAAAAATAGAAGTTATTTTTGGATTGATTTTCATACTTGGTAACTTTTTAGGTTCTCGAGATAATTGTAAATCAATTTGTTCTAAATGATTGTTATAAATGTGAACATCGCCAAAAGTGTGAATAAATTCACCGTATTGTAAATTGGCAACTTGCGCCATCATCATCGTTAATAGGGCATACGATGCAATGTTAAACGGAACACCTAAAAACACATCTGCGCTACGTTGGTATAACTGACATGACAATTTCCCATCAGCTACATAAAACTGGAAAAAGGCGTGACAAGGAGGAAGTGCTGCTTTTCCAAGAGCTACATTTTCTGAAAATGAAATTGAAGTATTGGGTAAAACAGACGGATTCCAAGCTGAAATTAACATCCTTCTGCTATCGGGATTGGTTTTTAGAGTATTAATAACTTCTGATAATTGATCAATTCCTTCACTGTTCCAATTTCGCCATTGATGGCCGTAAACAGGTCCTAAATTTCCATTTTCATCGGCCCAAGCATCCCAAATTTTAACACCATTTTCTTGTAAATATTGAATGTTGGTGTTGCCATTTACAAACCATAAAAGTTCATAAATAATCGATTTTAGATGCAGTTTTTTAGTAGTAACCATCGGGAAACCCTCTTGTAAATCGAATCGCATTTGGTAACCGAAAACACTTTTAGTTCCGGTTCCAGTTCTGTCTGTTTTAGAAGTTCCGTTTGTTTTGATATGTTGTAAAAGGTCTAAATACTGCTTCATGAAATCGTAAAATAGATGGTTGGTTAAAAGTAAAGATTTAAATTGAATTTAAAAAGAAAGCGACCCGAAGGTCGCTTGAAAATTTATCCGATTAACATTCCAGCGATGGTGGCTGATAATAAAGAGGCTAAAGAACCTCCAATTAAGGCTTTCATCCCAAATTCTGATAATGTTTTTCGTTGTCCTGGAGCTAATGAACCAATCCCTCCAATCTGAATTCCAATAGAGGCAAAATTGGCAAATCCACATAACATATAAGTTGCCATAATTATTGACTTTTCATAGGTTAAATGCAAGCCAGTAGCAACATCTTTTAATTCTGCTAATTGGATATATCCAACAAATTCACTGGCAACTAATTTAATTCCTAATAATTGCCCCATTAACATCATATCTTGTTGTGCTACACCAATCAACCACATCAGTGGAGAAAAAATAGTTCCCAAAATAGCTTCTAAAGAGAAAGAAGCATAAGGTGAGTTAGCCGCAACCCATTCATTTAAGTTAGTAATATTTCCAAACCAACCTAATATACCGTTAATCATGGCGATAAAAGCTATAAAAACAAGTAACATCGCAGCCACATTAACGGCTAATTTCAACCCTTCTGTTGTTCCGTTGGCAATAGCATCCAATATATTCGCACCAATTTTATCGTGTGAAATATGTACATCCATATCAATTTCATCAACCTGTGGATATAAAATTTTTGAAATTACAATGGCTCCAGGAGCTGCCATTACAGAAGCTGCTAATAAATGTTTTGCAAACATCAAGCGTAATACTGGATCATCTCCACCCAAGAAACCGATATAAGCAGCTAATACTCCGCCAGCCACTGTTGCCATTCCACCTATCATCACTAAAAGGATTTCTGAACGTGTCATTTTTTCCAAATAGGCTTTAATCATTAATGGCGCTTCTGTTTGACCTAAAAAGATATTACCAGCAACTGATAAACTTTCAGCACCTGAAAT
>JAUYUF010000327.1 GCA_030694835.1 Flavobacteriaceae bacterium
TATTCTAGTAGTGTTATATTTTATCATTCAACATAAAGTATTTAAAGGAAAATTAGATGATATTGATTATGGAGATCATTAAATCAGTTTTTTGATATGTTAAAATATTGCAAATTGGATATTGACAGCAGCGAATCGTACTTATTTATAGTATATTTGCCGCTGATATGAAATTATTGAGATTGGTTATATTTAGAAATATTTTTTTGTTATCCATATTATTTAGTATGGGGTATCAAATTATATTTTCATATGATTTAGAATCGGCTAAAACTTCAAATTTAACGGTTAATGGAGCCGAAAATTCTTGTATATCAGATATTGACATCCAAGAATTTGATCAAAATATCCCATTAAATCATGATGTATTAACAAAGCATTTTCTTTCCAACAATACGGTTCAAGAAAAAGTTGTTTTAAGGTCTAAAATAACTTTAAACACTTGGAAACCGCCCAAAATAATGGTGATTTAAACTGATTTTCTTAAGTTAGAATTCTATTTGTCAATAGAAATCAATAAAGAAAACACACATTTAATTTAACCTTTATAAATAATTTATTTTATGGGATTTGATGATTTATATCAATCGAAAAAAAAATATCGTAAATACGATCATCGTTATAGCGACCAAAACTATTCTTATAACAAAAATATACTGTGGGTTTCCATTTTCAAAAAAATACTGAACAATCCAAAACTAAGAGTTATCATAATTGTAGTGATTTTGTTAGTAATTATCATTTTAATTACTTTAATCAGTTTGCTGTTTCCATTTGTTGCTAAAATATTTGATTATATCAGCACCCATGGGCTTGAAGGTTCGATTAATTATATCATAGATTTTCTTAATAAAATATGGCGGGGTACTCAATAAAAAAATAATTAAAACTGAGGTTTAATTACTTGTTATTTTGAGATTTCAATTTGTTTAAGTCTAAATTTCAACACGATTAATGTGTGATTTTATATATATAATTTTTTAATAATAATTTTAATTATGGTAGTAGATATCTATGTTTGGATAGGTTTTTTATTGTTTGTCTTTTTAATGTTAGCTTTAGATTTGGGTATTTTTCATCGCAAATCACATGAAGTTAAAATAAAAGAAGCGCTTGTATGGAGTGCTGTTTGGATATCGTTAGCGCTTATTTTCAATTACGGTATTTATGTTTCTATGGGAAAAGTAAAAGCGCTTGAATTTTTAACTGGATATGTTATTGAAAAATCATTGAGTATTGATAATTTATTCGTTTTTATCATGATTTTTTCATACTTCAATGTAGAAGCAAAATATCAACATAAAATTTTGTTTTGGGGAATTTTGGGAGCACTAATTATGCGAGCGATTTTTATTTTTGCTGGCGTTGCTCTTATCAATAAGTTTCATTGGATCATCTATGTATTTGGAGCTTTTTTAATTTTTACTGGAATCAAAATGTTGTTCCATAAAGATGAAGATATAGATCCGAATAAAAATCCATTAGTACGCTTGTTTAAAAGGTTTATGCCGATTACAACCACCTCACATGGCGATAAGTTTTTTGTAAAAATTGGTTTAAAAACTTTTGCAACTCCACTTTTTATAGTGTTGTTATTAGTAGAGTTTACCGATTTAATTTTTGCAGTTGATTCAATCCCTGCAATTCTTGCAATTACCAATGATACATTTATCATTTTTACTTCCAATGTTTTTGCCATATTAGGTTTACGTTCTTTGTATTTTGCCTTGGCAGGAATTACCCAATATTTCCATTATCTTAAATACGGTTTGTCGGCAGTATTGGTTTTTGTAGGGATAAAAATGACGATTGTAGATATTTATAAAGTGCCTATTGTTTATTCACTTTTAACCATTTTGGCGATTTTAGCAATTTCGATTATTGCTTCACTGATGGTTCCAAAAAAAGAAAATTTAACTTCATTAAAAACTTAATTATTATGAATTGTCCAAGTTGTAAAATTCCCTTAGTAATGTCTGAAAG
>JAUYUF010000006.1 GCA_030694835.1 Flavobacteriaceae bacterium
ATCAATCAAAATTATGCAGGAGTTTTTACTACTCCAATTCCTAAATTAGATCCAAAAGGTGTCGATTTAATCTCTGGTTCTGGTGCTACCGCAGTATTTATTATCGAAGCTGCCATGGCTTCTGGTTTAACTTTTTCTAGTATCTATTCTGTTGGAAATAGCGCTCAAATTGGTGTAGAAGAAATCATTGAGCATTTAGATGTTACTTATAATTCAGCAACTGATTCAAAAGTAAAATTACTTTATATTGAAAGTATTAATAATCCACAAAAATTATTAAAACATGCCAGTTCACTCATTCAAAAAGGATGTAAAATTGCAGCGATAAAAGCGGGAAGTTCTGATGCTGGAAGCAGAGCAGCCTCATCTCATACTGGCGCTTTAGCAAATTCTGATGTAGCCGTTGATGCATTATTTAGAAAAGCAGGGATTGTCCGTTGTTATGGCAGAATGGAGTTAATTAATGTTGCTTCTATTTTTATACATCCAGAATTGACAGGAAAAAGAATCGCCATTATTACTCATGCAGGCGGTCCTGCTGTAATGTTAACCGATGCTTTATCTAAAAACGGATTGGAAGTGCCAACTATAGAAGGAAAAAAATCTGAAGAATTGTTGACAAAACTTTTCCCTGGTTCATCTGTTGCCAATCCGATTGATTTTTTAGCTACTGGAACGGCTGAACAATTGGGTGAAATTATAGATTATTGTGAAAATGATTTTGAAAATATTGATGCTATGGCTGTCATTTTTGGTAGTCCTGGATTATTTAAGGTTTTTGAAGTATATGATTTACTACATCAAAAAATGTTATCCTGTAAAAAACCAATTTTTCCAATTTTACCATCCGTTGTCAATGTAAAAGAAGAAATTGATTCTTTTCTATCTAAAGGTCGAATTAATTTTCCTGATGAAGTCCAATTTGGGGAAGCTTTATCCAAAGTGTTTTTTACTGCTAAACCTAATTTAGAAACTAGCAAATTAGAAAAGATTGCTGTTGACTCAATCAGAAAAATTATTGATAATTCAGTTGATGGATATTTACATCCAGACAAAGTTCAGCAAATACTAAAAGCTGCCAATATTCCAGTTGTTCAAGAAAAAACAGTGTATTCTATATCTGAAGCTATCAAAGAAGGAGAAAATCTAAAATATCCTTTAGTTATGAAAGTAGTTGGACCAGTTCATAAATCTGATGTTGGCGGAGTTGTTTTAAATATTACCAATGAAGTTGCTTTAGCTGAAGCTTTTGAATCTTTGATGCTCATTAAAGACGCTAATGGTGTTTTAATTCAACAAATGAAAAAAGGGATGGAACTTTTTATTGGTGCTAAACGTGAACCAGGTTTTGGACATATGATTTTATGTGGTATGGGAGGTGTATTTATTGAAATTTTGAAAGACACTTCTGTTCGATTAGCTCCTATTTCAGAAAAAGATTCTTTAATTATGATCGAAGAATTAAAAGCCTTTCCAATTTTAAAAGGAATTAGAAATCAACCAGGAATTGATATTAAAGCTTTAGCTCAATACATCAGAAATATAAGCACTTTGGTCTCAATTGCTCCTGAAATAGCTGAACTAGATTTAAATCCGCTTTTAGGGAACTCAAAAGAAATTATTGCTGTTGACGCTAGAATTTTAATTGAAAAGTAAATTATAATTTTTCTATAATACCTTTACCAATAGGGCAATTACTTCCAATTATATAATCAGCATTAGAAGGCTTAATTTTAAACATTAGGCCTTTTCTATTTAGTTGATTTATAAAGAAAATAATTCGAGAAAATGATAATGATTTACTGTCAAAAATGACCTCTTGAATTTTATGTTCTTCGATTAAACGATTTAAATGCTCTAAATCATCAAATCGAGAAATAACTCTTGTTGTACAAACTGGAAAAATAAAAGTTTGACTATTTGGATAAATTGAATTTAGTTTAGTAAAAATACTCTCATCTGTTCCAACATAAAGCACATTTTGAATTATCTCTTCTTTTTCTCTTAAGAAAAGCAATTTAAAATACTTTACCCAAAACCAAATTCGGATTCCAAAACTCATTAAATAATCATATATCTTATTTATTTTGAAATGTTTTCGATAAAATAACTTCATTGCTCCATAAAAATACTTTAAATATTTGATGTCTTTTCTTGTGCTTTCTCCTTTATAATGAATTACTTGGGTTGCTCCGTAATAATAGTTTTTATATCCATTTTGCAACAATTCAAAACTTAGATCAATATCCTCACCATACATAAAAAACCGTTCATCAAATCCTCCAACTTTAATATATGTTTCTCTTTTTAATAACATAAAAGCACCAACTAAAATAGGAACTTCGGCAATTTCATTTTTATCAATTTGATTAGCGTAATATTCCATTTTACTAGATGAACTGCGAATTAATTTTAGAAATGACCTTTTAGGCGTTGGAATATTTCGTTTACTTTCATGTAAATATTTACCAGTTCCATCAATCAATTTTACTCCTAAAGCACCTAAATTTTCAATTTTATCAGCAAATGAAATTATTTTTTCAAGAGTTTCATCAGTAATAACAGTATCAGGATTGAGAATCAAAATATATTCTCCTTGAGCCAAACTTACCCCTTGATTATTGGCTTTTGAAAACCCATAATTTACTTTATTTTCAACTAAAATAACTTCCGGAAAATTAGCCTTTACCATTTCGCAACTTGCATCGCTAGAATGGTTATCAACTACAATAATCTCAGTATCTATTAATTTAATAGCTTGTTGAACACTTTGTATACAAAGATTCAAAAAATGCTGTACATTATAATTGACAATTATGACAGAAAGTTTTTTCAAATTTTAAGAGAGTTTTCAAATGGAATTCGGTTTAATATACTTCTTCCAAGGGTTATTTCATCTGTATATTCCAACTCATTTCCAACAGAAATACCTCTTGCAATGGTTGATATTTTAACGTTTGTTTCTTGAAGTTGTTTATAAATATAAAAATTAGTAGTATCGCCTTCAATAGTTGAACTCAATGCTAAAATAATTTCTGAAATATTGTCATTTTTAACTTTATCAACCAAATTTTGAATGGTTAAATTGTGAGGTCCAATTCCGTCCATCGGAGAAATTTTTCCTCCCAATACGTGATACAACCCTCTAAATTGGGTCGTATTTTCAATCGCCATAACATCTCTTACATCTTCTACAACACAAATAATTGCATCATTTCTATTGGGATTTACACAAATTTCACAAATTTCTACATCAGATAAATTATGACACTTTTTACAATATTTAATATCGTCAACCAATCTATTTAATGCTTTTGACAAATGTTTAGTCCTTTCTTTTGGCTGTTTTAACAGATGTAAAACTAAACGCAAAGCGGTTCTTTTTCCTATACCCGGCAAATGAGAAATCTCATTAACAGCATCTTCTAATATTTTGGATGAAAAATTCATGGCACAAATGTACATAATCAGTACAAAACATTACAATATTTTTAGTTTCTTTGCCAACATCACATTTTTAATTATGCAACCACTCCATATTCTAATTCTAATTTCAGTTTATTTCGGATTACTCTTAGTTGTATCCTATTTTACTAAAACTGTTGATAGCAACGAAGTATTTTTTAAAGCTAAAAAGGATTCGCCTTGGTATTTAGTCGCTTTTGGAATGATAGGCGCTTCACTTTCTGGAGTTACATTTATTTCCGTTCCCGGTTGGGTTGAGGCATCTCAATTTGGTTATATGCAAGTGGTATTGGGATATATTGTTGGTTATTTTATTATCGCTACAGTTTTACTTCCACTGTATTATCGATTGAATCTGATATCAATTTATTCGTATTTAGAAACTCGATTTGGTATTTATTCATATAAAACAGGCGCTATATATTTTTTAATTTCTAGAACTATTGGTGCAAGTTTTCGATTATTTTTAGTTGCTAACGTATTACAATTATTAGTATTTGATGCTTTAAATATTGATTATTGGATTACAGTAAGTATTACCATCTTTCTAATTTGGGTATATACCTATAAATCTGGCATAAAAACGGTTATTTGGACAGATGCACTTCAAACGCTATTTATGTTAATCGCAGTTGGAGTCTGTATTGTCCTAATTTCAGATGATTTAGGCTTACATAGCGGAAATTTTATTGAGTTTATCAGCAATAGTCCCTATTCTAAAACGTTCTTTTTTGATGATTTTAGATCAGCAAATTTCTTCTGGAAACAGTTTCTATCTGGTGCTTTCATTGCTATTGTTATGACAGGTTTAGACCAAGATATGATGCAAAAAAATCTAACCTGTCGAAGTTTAAAAGATGCTCAAAAAAACATGTTTTGGTTTACAATAGTTTTAACAATTGTAAATCTTTTCTTTTTAATTTTAGGTTTACTTCTAACCTCATATGCCCAACAAAATGGAATTGATGCTCATAAAGATGCTCTTTTTCCAACTTTAGCAAATGAATATTTAGGTGCTCCAGTCGCATTTTTCTTTATTTTAGGTCTTATTGCTGCTGCATATTCTAGTGCTGACAGTGCATTAACCGCCTTAACAACTTCTTTTAGTATTGACATTTTAGATATTGAAAAAAGATATGATGAGATCAAACAAATTGCAATTCGAAAAAAAATTCACATACTTTTTACTTTCGTTTTTATTGCCGTTATTATTTCATTTAAATATTTAATTACAGATGCAAGCGTCATTGCAAAACTCTTTAAATTTGCAGGGTTTACTTATGGACCGCTACTTGGTTTATATGCATTCGGCTTGTTTACTAAATATAATATTAGAGATCAATTTGTACCATTAATTTCAATTTTATCTGTTGTGATAAGCATCATCATTAACAATAATAGTCTATTATGGTTTGGGTATGAATTTGGTTTTGAAATTCTTATATTTAATGGATTATTAACTTTTATCGGATTAACTTTAGCCATAAAAAAAATATCATAAGATGGATGAGGATTTAGGAAATAGTAGAAAAGTTTATCAGAAACAAGAATTATTAGAAAGTAATATTCCTGAAAATCCGATGGAACTATTTCAAAAATGGTATTTCAATGCAGAAGAATCTGGTTTTATTGAAGAAGCGAACACTATGAGTGTTACTACTTTAGAATTGGATGGATTTCCAAAATCTAGAATGGTACTTTTAAAGCGATTTACTTGGGAAGGATTTATTTTTTATACTAATTATGAAAGTGATAAAGGAAGAGCAATTGAACAAAATCCAAAAATTAGTATTTCATTTTTTTGGCATCAATTAGAGCAACAAATTCTTATTAAAGGAATTGCAGAAAAATTACCTGAAAATTTATCAGATGGTTATTTTGAGTCAAGACCTGATGGAAGTAAACTAGGAGCTTGGGCTTCAGATCAAAGTAAAGAAGTTCCTTCAAGAGCATATCTAGATAATCGTTTAAAAGAATTTGAAAAAAAATTCGAAGGTAAAGAAATTCCGCGTCCTGATTTTTGGGGTGGCTATATTGTAAAACCCATTTCCATAGAATTTTGGCAAGGACGTCCTAACAGAATGCATGACAGAATATTATATACATTACAAGAAAATTTTGAATGGAAAATTTCTCGTTTAGCGCCTTAATTTTTTTATATTTGAGAAAACTATGAAAAAACAACTTATAATTAGCTGATGAAAACACTCTACATTGTCCGCCACGCCAAATCGAGTTGGAATTACACAGATGTTAAAGATTACGACAGGCCGTTAACGGAAAGAGGAATTAACGACGCTTATTTAATGTCATCAGTTATAAAAACCAAAATAAAAAAACCAGATGTTTTCTTGTCAAGTAGTGCTAACAGAGCTTTACATACAGCCATAATTTTTTCAGATACTTTAGGTTATCCACTCACAAATTTAAAAATCAATAGATCTCTATATAGTTTTAGTGATGGTTATTTATTAAAAACTATTTATGCTTTAGATGATGATTTTGATACCGCAATAATTTTTAGTCATAATCATGGAATCAACGATTTTGTAAATAAATTTGGAAATCAAACTATTGATAACGTACCTACTGCTGGAGTTGTAGGAATCCAATTTGATGAAAACCATTGGAAGAATATTAAACAAGGTGAAACAATTTTAGTCGAATTCCCCAAGTTTCACAAATCAAAAAAAGAAGAATAAGTGTTAGAATTAAAAAAATATGCGGCCATTGATATCGGTTCAAATGGCGTTCGTTTGTTAATATCCAACGTTATAATTCAAGATAATGTAGAGCCTTTATTTAGAAAATCTTCCTTAGTCAGAGTTCCTATTCGTTTAGGTGCCGATACTTTTATGTACGGAAAGATTTCTGATGAGAATATTGAGAGAATGACCAAAGCAATGGATTCATATCGATATATTATGGACATTCACAAAGTTGAAAAATACAAAGCATGCGCAACATCCGCTTTAAGAGAGTCTACCAATGGACCTGCAATTGTTGATTCAATTTATAAAAAAACAGGAATCAAAATTGATATAATCGATGGCAAAACAGAAGCCGATATCATTTCTCAAACAGATATTAAAGAACTCATCGAAGATAACAAATCTTACCTTTATGTAGATGTTGGGGGTGGTAGCACTGAATTCACTTTATTTTCTAAAGGAAGTGTAATCAATGCAAAATCTTTTAAAATTGGTACAGTTCGTTTACTAAAAACACCTGATGACGCACAAAACGAATGGAAAGCTGCAAAAAAATGGGTTATAGAACAAACTAGTAATATAAAACATTTAACACTTATTGGTTCTGGAGGAAACATCAATAAAATATTTAAATTATCGGGTAAAGCACAAACAAAACCATTATCACTTGACTATTTACAAACTCAATTTAATTTGTTAAGTGCCATGAGTTATGAAGAACGAATCATAAATTTAAGTTTAAATCCTGATAGAGCTGACGTTATTATTCCTGCACTAAAAATATACCTTAATTCGATGCATTGGAGTAAAGCCACCAAAATTTACGTTCCAAAAATAGGACTTGCAGATGGTATTGTAAAAATGTTGTATTACGGCTTGATTTAAATCTATTTTTTAGAATTCTTCAACAAATTGTTTAACCAATTTCGCAACTACTTTTTCTGCAATTTTAGCTACATGTTGTACTTCTTCATGTGATACAGCTACAACATGACCTTCGCCACCCATATCAGTAATTACAGAAAGTCCAAAACAAGTCATTCCCATATGTTTTGCAACAATAACTTCTGGAACAGTAGACATTCCAACAGCATCAGCTCCAACATTTTTTACCATTGTATATTCAGCAGGTGTTTCAAAAGTTGGTCCTTGTAACGCTAAATATATTCCTTTTTGAATCTTGATATTATTTTTGGCAGCAATTGCTTCCATTTTAGCAATCATTTTCTGACTATATGGCTCATGCATATCTACAAAACGCGGTCCAAATCTGCTGTCATTTTGACCTCTTAATGGATGCTCTGGCATAAAATTTACATGATCAGATATTATCATGATATCACCAACTTTAAAGTTTGGATTTACACCTCCAGAAGCATTAGAAACGATTAAATTTTCTACCCCTAAATATTTCATCACTCTAACAGGAAAAGTAACTTCTTGCATATTCCAACCTTCATAATAATGAAAGCGACCTTTCATTGCCAGCACTTTTTTCCCTCCTAAATTTCCAAAAATTAACTCCCCAGAATGTCCTTCAACTGTTGATACAGGGAAATTCAAAATCTCTTCATAAGGCAACCTAATTTCAACTTCTATATTATCAACTAAACTTCCTAATCCAGTTCCTAATATAATTCCATATTCTGGTTTAGTAATTCCTTTCGATTTTAAAAACTCAACAGTTTCCTGAACTTTATCCCACATAATTCAATATTTTACGGCTGAAATCAGCTTCATTTTTTAATATAATTGTTTCGATGGAAATGAAATAACAATTTTCCAAGCTGGCAAATATACGAACATAATCTTTTTCGGTTGTTAATATTATCTTCTTTTCAGATGTTATCTGATTAAATTCTTCTTTAATTTTAACAATATCTTGCTCTGAAAATATATGATGATCCCCAAATTGCAAATGTTTATACTTGATTTCTTTTTCAGTTAAATAAGTAAGTAATGGATTCGGATTTGAAATTCCGGTAATTAATATAACTTCATATTTTTTTAGATCTTGAACTGATAATTTATCCTTCCCTCCTTTTAAAATTTCATTATAGGAAATTCCGCTAAAATATAATTGCTGATGTGATAATAATTTTAATTTGTGTTTAATATTAAATTGTGTTTCATCAGAAATATTTTCTACCGTTTTAGTAACAATCACAATATCTGCTCTTTTATATCCCGATTGAAATTCTCTTAAATTTCCTGCTGGTAAAACAAAATCATCAATATATAAATCATCAAAAGGGGTTAATAATATTGACAATCCAGGCTTTACACTTCTATGTTGAAAAGCATCATCTAACAAAATGATTTCTGGAGGATTTGGTAATTTCAATAATTGTTGAATTCCGTTAATTCTTCTTTCATCAACAGCTACTATTATATCTGAAAATTTTTGAAAA
>JAUYUF010000008.1 GCA_030694835.1 Flavobacteriaceae bacterium
TTTTATTTTTTAAAAAAAGCCACATTAATCGGTGGCGCTCTAATGATAAAGTGCTTGGAGAAAGTGCGTTATATCTGATTTTGCTATAGCCGTATGGTAAAAAGTATCTAAAACTTCTTCCATCAATTGGATCAGTAAATCTATTTCCTTTTAATAGAAAAGCAATAATTGGACGAATCCATAAACTAATTTTTATTAAAGTTGGACGCGGAAGAGCATTCAGTACAATTTTAGTTATATTCATTTTGAAATAGATCTAAATTCTTTTTCTTCATCACTTACAATTCCTAAAGCTTCATATATATATTGAAAAGTAGAAAGCAATTCTGGTTTTCCATCAATAATGGCAACATCATGTTCAAAATGTGCACTTGGTTTCATGTCGGCAGTTTTAATGGTCCAACCATCTTTAAATTGAATAATTTTATGAGTACCCATATTAATCATAGGTTCTATAGCAACCACCATTCCGTTTACAAACTTTTTACCTCTTCCTCTATGTCCATAATTTGGCATCTCGGGTTCTTCGTGCATTTTTCTTCCTAATCCATGGCCAACTAATTCGCGAACAACACCATAACCGTGTTTTTCGACATAACTCTGAATAGCATAACCAACATCCCCAACTCTATTTCCAACTTTAAGCTCGCGAATCCCAACATACAAACTTTCTTTTGTAACTCGAAGTAGTTTTTTTGTTTCTTCTGCTACTTCACCAATTTCAAAAGTGTAAGCATGATCTCCGTAAAATTCATTTTTCAATACTCCACAATCAATTGAAATTATATCTCCGTTTTCTAGTGGTTTATCAGTAGGAATTCCATGAACAATTTGTTCATTTGGACTCGCGCAAAGTGTATTTGGAAAACCATACATGCCCAAAAATGCTGGAATTCCACCATTATCTCTAATAAATTCTTCTGAAAGTTTGTCGAGATAAAAAGTTGAGACACCAGGTTTTATTTCTTTTGCAATTAACCCCAATGTTCTTGAAACAAGCAATGCACTTTCGCGCATTAACTCAATTTCCTCAAGCGTTTTTAGTTTTATCATAGTTAAATAATCAGTTGACAAATTTACATCAAAAAAAAGAAAATAATTTACTAAAATAAGCAGTAAAATATAGAGATAATATTTTTTTAAGGATGGTTTTGGTTGTAATTTTGCATAAAATTTAAAAATTAGTTAAAAGTTTATGTATAAATCAGTTAGTCCGGAAGAAGCAGTAAAAGTAATTAAGTCAAACGATAGAGTATATATTCATGCAGCAGCAGCAGCTCCTCAAGCATTAATCAATGCCATGTCAGCACGTCATGCTGAATTGAGAAATGTAGAAGTTTGTCATTTACATATAGAAGGAAAAGCTCCTTATGCAGATCCCAGTTTAAGAGATAGCTTTCATGTAAATTCATTTTTTATAGGACCCAATGTAAGACATACTATAAAAGCTGGAAACGGATCTTACACTCCTGTTTTTTTAAGCGAAGTTCCATTGTTGTTTAAAAGAAATATTGTTAATCTTGATGTTGCACTAATTCAAGTTTCTACACCAGATAAGCATGGATATTGTTCATTAGGTGTTTCTATTGAAGCAACTTTAGCGGCAATTGATAATGCAAAACACGTAATTGCACAAATAAACCCAAGAATGCCAAGAACTCATGGTGAGGGAATAATTCATATTTCAGAATTGGACACCTTAGTTGAATATGATGAGCCAATTCATGAGCATTTAATGAGTGAACCCACTGAAACGGAAAGGAAAATTGGTGATTTTGTAGCTGGTTTAATTGATGATGAAAGTACCTTACAAATGGGAATTGGAAGTATACCAAATGCTGTTTTAAGAAATTTAAGCAATCATAAAAATTTAGGATTGCACACTGAAATGTTTTCAGATGGTGTTATCGATTTAATTTTAAAAGATGTTATCAATGGTAATTATAAAGGAGTAAATCCTGGAAGAGCGTTGGCTACTTTTTTAATGGGTTCTAAACGATTATATGACTATGTTGATGATAATCCATTTGTAGAATTAAGAGCATCTAGTTATGTAAATGATGTTTCAGTTATTCGTCAAAATCCTAAAATGGTAGCAATTAATTCTGCTATTGAAGTTGATGTTACTGGTCAAGTTTGTGCTGATTCCATTGGAACTAGATTATATTCTGGAGTTGGAGGTCAGATGGATTTTATTAGAGGAGCCTCTTTAAGTGAAGGAGGAAAAGCGATCATCGCATTACCTTCTACAACTAATAAAGGAATTAGCAGAATTGTCCCTTATTTAAAACAAGGAGCTGGAGTAGTAACTACAAGAGCACATGTTCATTATGTGGTAACAGAGTTTGGAGTTGCTAATTTATATGGAAAAACAATAAATCAAAGAGTTAAGGAGCTCGTTAAAATTGCACATCCAGATCATCAAGAGATGGTGGAAAAAGCTTATTTTGAAGCAACAATTTACTAGAATAATTATGAAAAAAGCCACTTTAAAGTGGCTTTTGTTTATTCTTGATAAGAGTGTTTATAAGCTTGACCGCTTGCAATTTTAAGAAAATCGGCTTCCATCGTTTCTCTTGGGTATTCTACAAATCGTCCAATTTCTTTATTATTTCTGAATAAAATAATAGTTGGAACTCTTTGAATATCAAAACCTTGTTGGTCATTTTCAGGAGTTGATTTTTTTCTATCAACAGTAATGAGTTCAATATTTTTTTCATCAAATTTCAAAGCATCCATTATTTTATAAAATGGTGGAGTAGCAATTTTGCTATCACCACACCAAGTGCCCATGAAAATTTTGATTTTCACATCTTTCATATGAGGTTTTAGTTGAGCAATAATAGTTTCATCAACTTGATAGTCTTTGTAAAACAAATCAAACCAAGAGTTAAAAGGAGCTTGTTCTAACAAGGCTCTATCAGCAATTCCAACTAAATTTCCATCTATAATAGTGGCATTAACCTTTTTTTGCTGTGCATTACAACTGGAAAATAAAATAATTGCAATGATTAATGTTAAGTATTTTTTCATAAGTAAATTATTATTTTTTTAAAATTTAAACAAGAGATTCTTGATTCATAATTGTTGGTTTCTTAATTCCCATTAATTTTAAAATGGTAGGAGCAACATCAGCTAAGATACCATTTTTGATTGATTTCAAATCTTTATCAATTAAAATTATTGGCACTGGATTCGTGGTATGTGCAGTGTTTGGAGTTCCATCTTCATTAATCATAGTTTCGCAATTTCCGTGGTCAGCAATTATGATGGTTGTGTAATTGTGTTCATTTGCTTTCTCAACAATTTCTTTGACACAAATATCCACAGTTTCACATGCTTTAATGGCTGCATTTAAATCGCCGGTATGACCAACCATATCTCCATTGGCAAAATTCAAGCAGATAAAATCTGTTGTTCCATTGGTAATTTCAGGGATAATTGCATCTTTAATTTCAAAAGCGCTCATTTCTGGTTGTAAATCATAAGTGGCTACTTTTGGCGATGGACATAATAAACGTTTTTCACCAATAAATGCTGTTTCTCTTCCACCTGAAAAGAAAAAAGTAACATGAGGATATTTCTCAGTTTCGGCAATTCTGATTTGAGTTTTGTTGTTTTTTTCTAAAACTTCGCCTAAAGTCTCCATTAAATTATCCTTTTCATAAACCACTTTGATGTTTTTAAAAGTTTCATCATAATTGGTTAAAGTAACATAATACAATGGTAATTTTTTCATTCCAAATTCAGGAAAATCTTTTTGAGTCAATACTTCTGTTAATTCACGTCCACGATCTGTTCTAAAGTTGTAGAAAATAATAACATCATCATGAGCAATGGTTGCAATAGGGTCATGTTTCTCATTAACCAATATAATGGGCTTGATAAATTCATCAGTTACGCCATTATCATAACTTTTTTGAAGTGAATCAGTTGCGTCAAAGCTTAATTCTCCAATTCCGTTAACTAATAAATCATAGGCTATTTTAACGCGTTCCCAGCGTTTATCTCGATCCATTGCATAATATCTTCCAACAATAGATGCCAATTTTCCAGTAGTTTTTTGAAGATGTGCTTCTATCTCTTGAATAAACCCGATTCCTGATTTAGGGTCAACATCTCTACCATCCATAAAAGCATGAACAAAAACATCAGTTAAACCAAAATCATGACAAGTTGTGATTAATCCTTTAAGGTGATTGATATGAGAATGAACGCCGCCATTTGATAATAATCCTAATAAGTGTACTTTTTTATGATTTGTTTTGGCATAATTTAAAGCATCAACTAATACTTTTTCTTGCTGAAGAGTTTTGTTTGCTACAGCTAAATTAATTTTAACAAAATCTTGATAAACAATGCGTCCAGCACCTAAATTCATATGCCCAACTTCGCTATTTCCCATTTGCCCTTCAGGCAAACCAACATGTAAACCATCAGTTCGTAATGAAGCCTTAGGATATTTGGTGTAAAGTGAGTCTATAAAAGGTGTTTGGGCTAGATCTACCGCAGAAACTTTTGGATTAGGTGCTTTTCCCCATCCATCTAAAATCATTAAAAGTACTTTTTTATTCATGATGAATTTGAAAATTAAATCACCACAAAGATAAAGCTGAAAAAAGTTTTTACTGCTTTTTTATTGAAATAATTAACGAAATCGTTAGAAATGAATATGGTGTTGGGTAGCTAATCTATCCATTTTTTGTTGAAGATTTTTTAAAAATATTTGATGTTTAGGACTATCTTCATTAAAAGGCCGATGCTGTAATGCTTTTTGTACATCAGCAACTGCTTCCATTAATTGATTTGATTTTTCATCAATCCAAGATTTTTTGAATTGATCCCAAATATAATCAACTGCTAATTCGTTGGGATGAATCATGTCACTTTTATAAAAACGATAATCACGTAAATCATCCATCATAATTTCAAAAGAGGGAAAATAATGAGCATTTTTTTGATTGATAACTTGGTGAATTGCTGTTAATAACAATGCTTTACTTTGACCATTTTCAACAATTCCATTACTTAAATGACGAACAGGACTTACTGTAAAAAGTACAGTTGTTTTTGGATTGAATTCTGTAATTAATGTGAGAATATTTTGAAGACTTTGTTGAATTTCATCCAAAGAAAGAAGTCTTTTTTTGAATTTATTTTGTGATATTTTATGACAATTCGCCACTAATTGTTGCTGTTCTGTAAATTCGTAAACCCATGCTGTTCCTAATGTGATGATGATATGAGAACTCTTTTTAAGGAAATGATTAGCATTTTCAATAGAAGTATTGATAGTGCTTAAAATTTCACTTTTTGATTCAGATGAAAACTTAGAATGATGCTTGAAACTTTGCCATAAATCATTGTGAAAATACAAATCATTTTCGGTGTAAAATTTTTTTTGATAAATGTCATCAAGGGCATTTTCAATAGCGATGGGGTGAAATAAAATTCCAAACGGATTGACCAAATGAGGAAATTTGTAAAAATCCAATTTATCACCTATGTTTTCTACAAAACAAGATCCGAATAAAACTATTTGAGAATTGTAATTTATAACGGATTCTTGTTTAGTAAGTTCTATTTCTGTTCTGAGTTTCATTTTTGGTGTCTGGTCTCTAGTATTTGGCAGCTAGTATCTTGTGCAAATTAATAAAAGTCTTGATACCTGATACTTGCTACCAGCTACTTTTTTATAAATAACTCTTCGCTTGTTCAATGGCTTTGCTCAAACCATCAGAATTTTTACCACCAGCTGTAGCGAAAAACGCTTGTCCACCACCACCACCATTGATAAATTTACCTAATTCACGAACAATTTTACTCGCATCAAATCCTTTTTCATCCACTAAATTTTTAGCGATTGAAATCGTCAAAGAAACTTTATTGTCATAGTTACTTCCGGCAATAAAGAATAAATTTTTTACTTGATCTTGTAATTCAAAAGTCAGGTTTTTAATGGTTTGAGTATCCAAATCAATTATAGCACCTATAAAATGGACACCATTAATAGTCACTTTCTGATCTATTAACTCCTGTTTTAAATTTCCAGCTTTTTCTTTTAATAAAAGTTCCATTTGTTTTTTAAGAGATGTATTTTCATCTTGTAATGATTCAATGGCTTTTACGGTGTCCGATGCATTTTTCAAGATTTGTTTTACTTGATTTAGTTCCGATTCTTGCTTTAAAAAACAGGCTTTTGCCTCATCTCCTGTAATGGCTTCAATTCTTCGCATTCCAGCAGCAATAGCAGTTTCTGTTGTAATTTTAAAATACCAAATATCAGCCGTATGCTGAACATGCGTTCCGCCACATAATTCAACAGAATCACCATATTCTATAGTTCTTACAAAATCTCCATATTTTTCGCCAAATAGCGCCATAGCTCCTTTACTGATGGCCTCTTTTATAGGTAGATTTCTATGTTCATTGAGTGATAAATTTGCTTTTATTTTGGCATTGACAAAGTTCTCTACATCAGTAATTTCTTCTGATGTAAGTTTAGAAAAATGAGAAAAATCGAAACGTAAGTTATGGGCATTTACCATGGATCCTTTTTGTTCTACATGGGTTCCTAAAACAGCACGCAAGGCTTGATGCATCAAGTGTGTTGCAGTATGATTTGCCATCGTTTTTTTACGCATAACTTCGTCAACACTTATAATAAAATTATCTTCAAGTTCAGTAGGTAATTTCTTTACAAAATGGATGATTAAGTTGTTTTCTTTTTTGGTATCGATGATATTATATTTTTCTCCCAATACATTTTTTAAAATGCCTTGATCACCAACTTGTCCACCACTTTCAGGATAAAAAGGGGTTTTGTTAAAAACTAATTGATATAATGTTCCGTCTTTTTTAGATGTTACTTTTCTATAACGAACTAATTTTACCACTTCTTCTAATGAATCATAACCAACAAATCCAATAGGTTCTTCGTCGCTTAAAATTACCCAATCATCAGTATCCACTTCAGCGGCAGCTCTAGAACGTGTTTTTTGTTTAGTCATTTCAATTGTAAAGTCCTCCTCATCTAAGCCCAATCCTTTTTCACGTAAAATTAAAGCTGTTAAATCTATTGGAAATCCGAAAGTATCATACAATTCAAATGCTTTTTTTCCTGATAAAATGGGGCTATCCATTTCATTAATAAGATTGTCTAACAAGCCCAAACCTTGACCTAAAGTTCTTAAAAAAGAATTCTCTTCTTCTTGAATAACTCTTGAAATTAATGTTTTTTGATGTTTTAATTCTGGAAAAGCAGCTCCCATTTGATCACTTAGAACTTCTACTAATTGATAAATAAAAGCTTCTTTTTGATTTAAAAAGGTG
>JAUYUF010000009.1 GCA_030694835.1 Flavobacteriaceae bacterium
TGCCTTAGAAGGATTTGTGTACGCAATTACTCCGTTTAACTTTACTGCTATTGCTGGTAATTTGCCATCATCTCCTGCTTTAATGGGGAATGTAGTTATCTGGAAACCAGCGGCTACTCAGGTTTATTCAGCTTATGTAATCATGGAATTATTTAAAGCAGCAGGATTGCCTGATGGAGTTATCAATTTAGTAACTGGTAATTCTGGAATGATTACAGATGTTATATTGAATAATCCAAATTTTGCAGGAGTTCACTTTACAGGATCAACTCCGGTGTTCAATAGTTTCTGGGAAACAATCGGAAAAAATATGGACAATTATAAATCATACCCAAGAATTGTAGGTGAAACAGGAGGGAAAGATTTTATTTGGGCGCATCCAACCGCAAATCCACAAGAAGTTGTTACGGCAATTTCTAGAGGAGCTTTTGAATATCAAGGTCAAAAATGCTCTGCAGCATCTCGAGCTTATCTTCCAAAAAGTTTATGGGGAGAAATTAAAGCTGGAATTATAAAAGATGTTAAATCTTTTAAAATGGGAACACCAGAAGATACTTCAAATTTTATAAATGCAGTAATCGACAATAGAGCATTCAAAAAATTATCAGGATATATTGAACAAGCTAAAAAAGATGCAGATGCTGAAATTATTGTAGGAGGTGGTTATGATGATTCTGTTGGATATTTTATTGAACCAACAATTATTGTTACTACAAATCCATATTATGATACCATGTGTACAGAATTATTTGGTCCAATTTTAACTATCTACATATACGAAGATGAAAAATGGGAAGAAATATTGGATGTAATTGATAATACAGGTGAATTTGCTTTAACTGGAGCTATTTTCAGCGGAGATCGATATGTAATTGAAATTGCTACTAATAAGTTAGAAAATGCTGCAGGTAATTTCTACATCAATGATAAACCTACTGGCGCAGTTGTTGGTCAACAACCTTTTGGAGGAGCTCGTGGTTCTGGAACAAATGATAAAGCAGGTTCTGTGTGGAATTTGTTGCGTTGGGTTTCTAACAGAACAATTAAGGAAACTTTTGTAACTCCAACAGATTATAGATATCCGTTTTTAGGATAATAATTCAAAACAAAAAACTCGAAGAATTCTTCGAGTTTTTTGTTTGTTATAAGTTGAATATTTTTGATCTCAATACTCAATACTCAATACTCAAAAAGTACCCCGAGCGGAGTCGAGGGGCAAATCTTTAATTAAGGTTGTCCACCTTCGAAGTTTTCAGCTCCCGGAAGTAAATCAGTTAATTTGTGTGGACTGTGAATTAAAATTGGAATATGTTGTGGACATATATAAAAATGATTATCCATATATTCAAAAGAAGTTAATGGAATTTCTTGAGTTGTTTTTTTACATACTAAGCATTCTTTCGTTGTTTCCATGTTTTTTTATTTATAGTTAATGTATTTATGGTTTATATTTAAGCGGAATGTGAACCACTTTTTTACTTTCAAAAAACGGTTCTTCAAAATACTTATCTAAATTATAAATGGTTGAATTAGGGAAATTTTTTAATTCTTCGGATAAATCACCGCCTTTTAAATAAAGAATTCCATTTTTGATTTCATGAAGTTGTTTTTTAGCAACTTTATTTTTTATCCATTTTGAAAATTCATCCATAGAAGTAACAGCTCTACTTACAATAAAATCAAAATCACCTTTTACTTCTTCTGCTCTTTTTTGTTCTGCTTTTACATTGGTAAGCTCAAGTGCAGCAACGACTTCATTTACTACTTTAATTTTTTTCCCGATAGAATCGACTAAATAAAATTGAGTTTCTGGAAATAAAATAGCCAATGGAATACCCGGAAAACCACCTCCAGTTCCGACATCTAAAACTTTTGAACCAGGTAAAAATGCTTGAACTTTAACAATACCGAGTGAATGTAAAACATGTCTTTCATAAAGCTCATCAATGTCTTTTCTGGAAATTACATTAATTTGTTCATTCCATGTTTCATATAGTTCCTTCAGTTGACCAAACTGTTGAAGTTGATTTTTCGTTAAATGAGGAAAATATTTTTGGATGATTTCCATAGTTTATAAATGATTTCTCAAAAATACAATCTTTATAAAGAACTTGCATTAAAAATTATTTGATAGATATATGTAAAAGAAAATATAGTGTAATTTTGTGTCCTTAATTTGAAGAATTTTAACCTTTTTAAAAGTGTTAGAAAAATTAAATATAAATTCAATGAAAAATTTATCAGATAGAATCAATAATTTACCAATCTCTGAAACCTTAGCCATGTCTGCACGAGCTCGTGAGCTAAGAGAGCAAGGTAGAGATATCATCAATTTAAGTTTAGGCGAACCAGATTTTAATGTCCCCGATTTTATTAAACAAGCAGCTATTAATGCCATTAATGAAAATTATCATTGGTACAGTCCAGTTGATGGTTATTTAGAACTGAAACAAGCCATTTGTAGAAAGTTTAAAAGAGATAATAATTTAGTGTATCAACCAAATCAAATTGTAGTTTCAACAGGCGCCAAACAATCTATTGCAAATGTGGTTTTGGCACTCATAAATCCGGGCGATGAAGTATTGTTGCCAGCTCCTTTCTGGGTTAGTTATGAGGCTATTACAAAGTTATCTGAAGGAATTCCAGTTCCTATTTATTCAACAATAGCTACTGATTTTAAAATTACTCCAGATCAATTAGAGGCAGCAATTACACCCAAGACTAAATTAATTTTTTTCAATTCTCCTAATAATCCAAGCGGTTCAGTTTATACAGAAATTGAGTATAGAGCTTTAGCGGATGTTTTGGTAAAATATCCGCAGATATTTATTATTTCTGATGAGATTTATGAACATATTTTATTTGAAGGAGAAACTTTTAGTTTTGCATCTTTTGATGATATGTATGAAAGAACAATTACAGTAAATGGTGTTTCTAAAGCATTTGCCATGACTGGATGGAGAATTGGATATATAGGTGCGCCAGAATGGATAGCTAAAGCATGTAATAAAATGCAGGGTCAAATAACATCTGGAGCCAATTGTATTGCACAAAGAGCCACAATTGTAGCTTTAGACGCTCCAGTTTCGAGTATACAATATATGGTTGATGAATTTCACAAGAGAAGAGATTTAGTACTTAGTTTGTTAAGTGAAATAAATGGATTTAAATTAAATAAACCTCCTGGTGCTTTTTATGTGCTTCCAAACATTGCCTATTATTTCGGAAAAGAAGTAAGGGGTAAAAAAATTGAAAATGCTTTAGATTTTTCGATGTTACTTTTAGAAGAAGCTAATGTTGCTACAGTAACTGGAGATGCTTTTGGAGCTTCTAATTGTATTAGGATATCTTATGCCAATTCAGATGAAAACTTAATTGAAGCAATTAGAAGAATTAAAAATTTATTTAAAGATTAATCAATTTAAAAATTTTAATATTAAAAAGGGTTGAATAGTCAACTCTTTTTTTATTTCAACTTCCCAAACCTTTTCTTACCATATCACCCCATTTACTTTTTTTCTTTGTGTAATAATCAAGATTTCCTCTAAGAGCTGAATATAATGTGAAAATATGAAAAGTAAAAGGCTCTATTAAAGCTACTATTATAAGTTTTACAGCATCACCCTTTTTGGTGTATTGTCTATAGGTAAGCTCTTCACTTAAAATAGCTGCCATCGAAAATGTTATTGAAAAAAGATAAGCTACGATGATAAATGACCAAGCATATAGCCAGTTTATAGCTCCTATATAATATAAATATCCTAAAAATAGCAGTCCTATAACTTCAACTATCGGTGCTAATCGTTCATAAATTAACCAATAGGGATAGCTTAACAATCCTAAATAACCATATTTAGGATTCATAAATAATTTTTTATGTTTTTTTAGCGTTTCAATAGTTCCGCGTGTCCATCTATTGCGCTGTAATTGTAGCGTTTTAAAATTAGCTGGAGCTTCTGTCCAACACAACGGATCTGGAATATATGCAATACGATATTTTCTATTATTGTCTTGCATAAATTTACGCATTCTAACAATAATTTCCATGTCTTCACCTACCGTTTCAGTATCATAACCACCAGCATCAATCATTACACGTCTATCAAACATTCCAAATGCTCCTGAAATTATTAATAAACCATTAAGTCTGCTCCAAGCCATTCTTCCTAGTAGAAAAGATCTTAAATATTCTATAATTTGATAGCGTTCAATTAATTTTTTTGGCATTTTCACTTCCATCAATTTGCCGTTTTCAATCCTGCAATTATTAGCAATTCGAATCACACCTCCAGTTGCAATAACTTTTTTATCTGTTCTTTCTAAAAATGGTTTCACCATTTTTTGTAACGCATCTTCAATTAACATACAATCTACATCAATACAAGCTACATATTCACTATTACTGAAATTTAAACCAGCATTTAAGGCGTCTGCTTTTCCTCCATTTTCTTTATCAATAACAATTAATTTTTCAAAAACAGAATTTTTAGATTTATAGATTCCTCGAATTTGGGCAGTTTCAATTTTTGGATTTATTGGGTATTTAACAATTTCTAAATTATATACTTTAATCAGTTTTTCTAAACTATCATCTTTACTGCCATCATTTATAATTATTACTTGATAGTTTACATAATGTAAAGACATTAATGAGCGAACATTATCTACAATATTAACACCTTCATTATAACAGGGCGCAAGAATTGATATTGATGGTGAAAAAGGTGAAGCTAAAATACTCTTATAAGAAACAAAACTATTTCTTCTAAAATATGAAATGGTTTCAAAGATGGAAACAATCCCTAAAACTATGTATGAAGTAATAACAATAGTACTGAATATCAGGAAAAAATAGTAAAAAAACAGGAAAGCATATACGTCTGAAATCATAATATATCGATTTATTCTTTATTAAGATTAACTGTTAAAAGATAGGGTTTTAAATCTTTTAATGTATTGAATGCAACTTGCTTGACATCAAAATCTGTGTGGTTTAATTGTTTTTCAAAGAAAGGAATATCCTTTTTTTCAGACAATTGCGATAACGCTTGAATAATAAAAAGTTGAGTTTCTGGCGGTGATTTTTTAAATATCTGCTTTAAAATAGTTTTAGCTTCAATAATTCCGAAATACCCCAGTACATCTATAGTTGCTCTACGAACTTTTTCAGATGGATGTAATACGAGCTTTATTAAGTCATCTTTTGTTTGAATTTGATTAAACAATTTAACCAATTTCAACGAAAAACATACTACAGAATCATTCTTTGAATATAGCCAATTAGTTAAATCTGGAACTTCTTGATTTCGGATAGATTGTATTTCTTCTATAAGTAAAATTTGTTGCCATTCGGTAATTGGAAATTCAAGGGTGTCTAAGAATTTCAATCCATCGAACTTATAAAGCTTAACCATAGTTAATTGTGCCTCACTTCGTAGCAATTGATTTTTATGGTTGATTAGTTTTAAAGTTTCAGTATATACATCTTTCACTTTCATTTGAGTAACTTCTCTAATACCCTTAATTTTGATGTACCAAACTGAACTATTCATTTTTTTTAAGGAATATTGTACCAAATCTAAATCGTAATATAGTGTTTCTAAGAATTCGGCTAATTCTCCAGTTAAATCATTATGAAGTGTAAGAATTAACTTTTGAATTACTTTTCTGTCAGCATTGTTTTTGACTGCATTTTTTAAAAGTTTTGTTGTTTTTTTCTTTTCTTCAATTT
>JAUYUF010000011.1 GCA_030694835.1 Flavobacteriaceae bacterium
ATTTATTTGACTATACAGATGATCAAATTGGCAAGACAACAGGCATTGATATTAAAGAGCGTAAAATGACTTTACCATTAATTCATGCTTTGAATATTGCGCCCAAAAAGGAAAAAGAATGGCTCATCAATTCTGTCAAAAATCATAATAGAGATAAAAATCGAGTTAAAGAAGTGATTGAAAAAGTTAAATCTTTAGGCGGAATTGAATACACCACAAAGAAAATGTTAGAATATCAACAAAAAGCTAATGATTTATTAAAAGTTTATCCAGAGTCTGATTATAAAACTGCATTAATAACAATGGTTAACTACGTAATTGATCGGAAAATATAAATTTTACAAAATATCTACTTCCTTCAATTCTAAAAGTTCTTCCATAAATTCTCTAGAATTACTTAGTCTAGGAACTTTATTTTGTCCACCTAATTTACCTTTTTGTTTCAACCAGTCGTAGAATAAATTTTTTCGCGAAACATTAATTTTTGGAAATGCCAAAGTCATATTTAAATAACGTTTAGCTTCATAATCAGAATTGATAGATTTTAATGTATCATCAATAACAGTAGTAAAATGATTCAAATTAGAAGGAACTTCAGAAAATTCAATCATCCATTCATGACCACCGCTTTGTTGATTTTTCATATAAATAGGCGCGACAGTATATTCAATAACTACGGCATTAGTTTCTATACAAGCTCTTTTGATTGCTTCTTCGGTATTGTCAATAATTAATTCTTCACCAAACGTATTTATGAAATGTTTTGTCCTGCCAGTTATCTTAATTCGATGTGGATGTAAAGAAGTAAATTTAATAGTGTCTCCAATTAAATAACGCCACAATCCTGCATTTGTAGTAATAACCAATGCGTAATTAGTGTCAAGTTTAACTTGTTCTAACGGAATTGCAATAGAATTTTCTCCATTAAAATTGCACATCGGTATAAATTCATAGAAAATTCCATAATCTAGCATTAATAACAATTCATTAGAGTTATTTTGATCCTGAATGGCGAAAAATCCTTCTGATGCATTATAAGTTTCGTAATATTTAAATTTTTCTGAAGGAATCAGTTTTTTAAATTGCTCACGATATGGATTAAAATTAACACCTCCATGAAAATAGACTTCTAAATTTGGCCAAACTTCAAGTAAATTTTTCTTACCTGTTTTTTCCAAAACTTTATTACAAAGCACTAACATCCATGATGGAACTCCGTAAAAACTAGTTATATCTTCTTGGATTGTTTCTTCAATTATTGCTTCCATTTTGGTTTCCCACTCATTCATCAAAGCAGTTTTTTGTTTTGGCGAACTATTTAAATCTGCCCAAAATGGTAAGTTTTCAATAATAATTGCAGATAAATCACCAAAGTAAGAATTGTTATCTTCATAAATTGAACTGCTTCCTCCTAAACGTAATCCTTTACCAACAAAGAGCCCAGTATCTTCATTATTGTTTAAATAAAGACACAATAAATCTTTACCTACATTAAAATGACATTCTTCCAAAGCTTCATCGCTTACTGGAATAAATTTGCTTTTTGCATTAGTAGTTCCGCTAGATTTAGCAAACCATTTAATAGATGTAGGCCAAAATATATTTTGTTCGCCTTGCCTTACTCGTTCTATCAAAGGCTCTATAGATTCATATTGCTGAATTGGAACTCTTTCTGCAAAGGTTTTATAGTTTTCAATAGTAGAAAAATCATATTTTTCCCCTATTTCAGTATTCTCAGCAGTGTATAATAATCTATTTAAAAGTTCATTTTGAACTTCATTTGGATATTTTAGAAATAAATCAATTTGATGTTTTCTCCGTTTTAGTAACCAGGCAATAATATCATGAACAAATTGGAATGGCATAGTCTTTATTCTTAGTTGAGAACTGTTATGACCTAGGTAAATTAGGTTAATTAATTCTATTTTGGTTATATTTATGAAGTTAAAAATACGAAAATCTATGATGCAATTCAAAGGAGTTTTAAAAAAAATGTTAACTGAATATAATTATCCAATTGATTATTATTTGGTGATGGAAAATGGTTTTATTCACCTCAATGAATTGCTTAACAAAGATTTTGAAATTACATTTAAAAAATACCAATGTTTAAGTTGTGGACAGGATAAACTCATTTTTAGACAAGGATTTTGTCAAACGTGTTTTTATGCAGTACCACAAGCAGGAGATTGGATAATGAATCCAGAACTTTCTACTGCTCATTTAGAAATTGAAGATCGTGATTTAGCGTATGAAAAAAGAGTACAATTGCAACCGCATATTGTTTATTTGTCATTGTCAAGTGAGATAAAAGTTGGTGTTACTAGAAAAACTCAAGTACCAGAACGATGGATTGATCAAGGTGCAGTTCAAGCTATAGAAATAGTTGAAGTACCTAATCGGTATTTAGCTGGAATTGCAGAAGTTGCTTTAAAAGATTATTTTGCAGATAAAACTAATTGGCAAAAGATGTTAAAAAATGATATTCCTGAAGTTGATTTAGTTGCTCAAAAAGAACAGTTAAGAAACTTATTACCTAAAGAAGTTCAAGAATATTTTGTAGAGAATGGAAGTAAATTATACAATATTCAATTTCCAGTTTTGCAATTTCCTACAAAAATTTCCAGTTTAAATTTAACTAAGACTCCAAGTTATAAGGGAAAACTGGTTGGTGTAAAAGGTCAATATCTTATTTTTGAAGATAATACTGTTTTTAATGTCAGAAACTCTGAAGGATTTGTAGTAACTATCCAAGTTTAAATAAATTCCTATTTTTGCAATTCAATTTATTTAATCTTTAAATTTTTCAATCTTTTAATAATTTACACATGAAAGCATATATATTTCCAGGACAAGGTGCGCAATTTTCAGGAATGGGACTTGATTTATTTGAATCTTCTCCTTTAGCACAAGAATATTTTAATAAGGCTAATGATGTTTTAGGATTTTCTATCACCGATATTATGTTTACTGGATCTGATGAAGAATTAAAACAAACTAAAGTAACACAACCTGCTATTTTTCTACACTCGGTAATTTTAACAAAAGTTTTAGGCGATAAATTTCAACCAGAAATGGTAGCAGGACATTCATTAGGTGAATTTTCAGCCTTAGTTTCTGTGGGTGTTTTATCTTTTGAAGATGGTTTAAAATTAGTATCAACTCGTGCTTTAGCAATGCAGAAAGCATGTGAAATACAACCATCAACTATGGCAGCTGTTTTAGGGCTGGATGATCAAATAGTAGTTGATACTTGTGCTGAAATTGATGGAATTGTAGTAGCTGCCAATTTTAATTGTCCTGGACAGTTGGTGATTTCTGGTTCAGTTCCATCCATTGAAAAAGCATGTGAGGTTTTAAAAGAAAAAGGCGCCAAACGCGCGTTGATATTACCGGTTGGTGGCGCTTTCCATTCTCCCTTAATGGAACCTGCGCGTGAAGAATTAGCGGCAGCAATTGAAAATACCACTTTTAATAAACCTATTTGTCCGATATATCAAAATGTAACTGCTAATGCCGTTACCAATCCTGATGAAATTAAAAAGAATTTAATTACCCAATTAACTGCTCCAGTTCGTTGGACACAGTCTGTACAACAAATGATTGCTGATGGAGCTACAGAATTTGTAGAAGTAGGACCTGGAAATGTATTGCAAGGATTGGTAAAGAAGATTGATAGAAATGCAATAACGAGTACGGCTGGGATTTAGTATTCAGTTTTCAGTCGCAGTTGGCAGTTTAAGAAAAGTATTCTGAAATTACTTCAAAACGCTTTTTTGTGTGAAAACTGCCAACTGCCAACTGCCAACTGCAATTGCAATTGCCAATTCCAAGCAGAAAGTAATGCGTCTTCAAGTGTCAGCTCTGCTTTCCACTTTAACTCTTTGTTGGCTAAGTTAGTGTCTGCATAAGCAGCAGTAATATCACCTTCACGACGACCCACAATTTTGTAATTGAGCTTTATATTGCTCACTTTTTCAAATGCATTAATGACTTCTAAAACAGAACTTCCTTTGCCGGTTCCAACATTAAAAACTTCGTAATTATTTTTTTGTTGATTATTTAAAAGTCTGTTCAAAGCAACGATATGTACTTTAGCTAAATCAACCACATGAATGTAATCGCGTACTGCTGTACCATCAATAGTTGGGTAATCATTTCCAAAAACGGATAATTCTTGACGAATTCCGACAGCGGTTTGGGTAATAAAAGGAATTAAATTTTGAGGTACACCAATCGGTAATTCACCAATTTTTGCAGTAGCATGGGCTCCAATCGGGTTAAAATAGCGCAATGATATGGCTTTTAATCCGTGTGCTTTTACAGCATCAGCAATAATTTCTTCATTAATTTTTTTAGTGTTTCCGTATGGAGATTCTGCAGGTTTAACAGGAGCGTTTTCAGTTATTGGCAATTCATCAGCTTGTCCATAAACCGTACAAGAAGAGCTGAAAATGAAATTGCTCAAGTTTTTCACTTTCATTTCCTGTAGGATATTCGTTAACGAAATGATGTTATTTTCATAATAATCTAGCGGAATTTGAACACTTTCTCCAACTGCTTTAGAGGCTGCAAAATGGATAATTCCATCAACAAAATTGTTGTTAAAAAAATCTTGAACTGCTTTTCTATCTTTTAAATCAAAGTTAAAAAAAGCAGGTTTTATAGTAGTAATCGAAGTGATTTTATCTAAAACTTCTAGGGTAGTGTTAGCGAGATTATCGATAATTAGTACTTCAAATCCTTTATTTTGTAATTCAACAACAGTATGTGAACCAATAAAACCCAACCCACCTGTAACTAATATCTTTTTCATTTTATTCAATTTATTTTTTAAAGAAATTTAAAACTGTTTGAGTGATATATTTTAATTGTTCTAAATCAAATTCGGTGTGCATTGGTAGAGAAATAACAGTATTAACCAAATCATTAGTTACTTTAAAATCTTCTTCTAAATAATGTGAATTTCCGTATGCTTTTTGTGAATGAAGCGGTACTGGATAATAAATTGCATTCGGTATCTGGTTTTCCAATAAATATTGATGCAGCTCATTTCTATCGGAATTGATAATCCTTAAGGTATATTGATGGAAAACATGGGTTGAAAAACTGCTAACAGTTGGTGTTAAAATATTTGGATGATTAGCAAAAGCTTCGTTATAAAAGTTTGCTGCTTTTCTTCTAGTGTCACAATAAAAATCTAAAAAGGGAAGTTTTACACGTAATATAGCTGCCTGAATACTGTCTAAACGTGAATTTACCCCAA
Source organism: Flavobacteriaceae bacterium (assembly GCA_030694835.1). GTDB lineage: Bacteria > Bacteroidota > Bacteroidia > Flavobacteriales > Flavobacteriaceae > JAGXRT01. Next base: position 5,267 of record JAUYUF010000011.1, read on the forward strand.
TGGCATCATAATAATATCTTTTGGACATTCCATGATTAGAGATGCTTTTAAGTTTATGAGCTAATTCATCATCATCAGTAAAAATAGCCCCACCATCGCCATAACAACCTAAATTTTTGGAAGGGAAAAAAGAAGTTGTTCCTACAATTCCCATGGTTCCCGCTTTCTTTTTAGTACCATCGGAAAAAATATAATCGGCTCCAATAGCTTGAGCGTTATCTTCAATTACATATAAATTATGATCCTTGGCTATTTGTAAAATTGATTCCATATCGGCACATTGTCCGAATAAATGTACAGGAACAATTGCTTTAGTTTTTGTGGTAATTGCTTTTTTAACAGCTTCTATATCAATGTTAAAAGTGTCAGGATAAACATCAACTAATACAGGAGTTAATTTTAGCAATGCAATTACTTCAACGGTTGCGGCAAAAGTGAAATCAGAAGTTATCACTTCATCGCCAGGTTTTAAATCTAAAGCCATCATAGCAATTTGCAACGCATCGGTTCCGTTGGCACATGGAATTACATATTTTACCTCGAGGTAATTTTCTAATTCTTTTTGAAATTCTTTAACTTCGGGACCGTTGATATAGGCTGTAGCATCAAATACATTTAAAACAGCTTCATCAATCTGTGATTTTATTTTATCATATTGACTTTTTAGGTCAACCATTTGAATTTTTTTCATGTAGAATGAAATTTATTTGAGCAAAATTATAATTTTAATGTGTATTTAAATGATTTTTACCATTGTTTATATACTTCATCAAACGGAATTCTGAAACGAGGACCGGTAACTCCTTCAGGTTTTCTAATTCCACACGAAATCACCATATTAATTTCTGCTCCAGAAGGGAGATTTAACAATTTTTTAATTCTAAGGGAATCAATTCCTTCCATCGGACAGGTGTCATAACCTTCAACGGCCATTCCTAACATAAAAGTTTGAGCAGCTAAAGCAGTACTTTTATGAGCAACAACTCTAATGTCTTTACTTCGCGCTTCACGATAAATAGGTCTAAATAAACCTATCATCCAATAAATAGCATATTTAACATATCCTAAAATTCCCAAAAAGTCGAAATAAGTTAAGGGAATTAATTTTTGATAATAATTGATGGCAAACTTCTCCCTTTTTGAATATTCAGTCATGGGTTTTTCTCCGAAAATATTTTTTACAAATTGAAGATTAGATTGTACTCTTCGTTTCCATAAATCTTTTCTTACCACAAAAACAACCATTTCTTGAGCCGTTTTAGCAGCACCTTGATCAAAACAATATTCAGCTAGTTTTTTATTTGTTTCTTTAGAAATGATATGGTGAAATTCATACAATTGCATATTACTACTACTTGGAGCCAAGGTTGACTGTTCAATACATTTTTTAACAATAGCTGAATCTATTGGTTTTTCTGGGTCATATGATCTAATTGCTCTTCTATAATGTAGTGCTTCTTCAAAAGTTTTTGACATAATCTTTAAGATAAATATTTAAAAAATAATTTTAATAGTTTTAGTTTTCCTCTATAAGGTGCGTATCTAAGCGGAATATCTAGCCAAGTAAATCTTTTTACTACAGATTTTAAATGTGAAAAAGTATTGAATGAGTGTTTTCCGTGATAAGCTCCTTGTCCGCTTTGTCCTACACCACCAAATGGAAGTCGATGATTTGCAAAATGCACCACCGTATCATTAATTACTCCGCCTCCAAAAGAATAAATTCGAATTATTTTTTTTGCAAATGAAGACCTGCTGGTAAAAACGTATAATGAAAGAGGTTTTTCAAACGAACTTATTATAGTATCAATTTCAGCTTCATTTGTATAAGTAATTATGGGTAAAATAGGTCCAAAAATTTCTTCCTTCATTGCAGCACTTTTCAATGAGGTGCAGTTAATAAGAGTTGGAGCAATATATAAATCAGTTTCATCTAGATCACCACCTGTTAAAATAGTTTCATTTTCCAACATTTTTATTAATCGATGATAATTTCTCTGGTTGATGATACGTGGATAATCGTGAGATTTTTTTGGATTTTTACCGTAAGCATTTTCAATTTCCTTTTTAACAGATTCAACAAAATGATCTTTAATCGTTTCATGAATTAAAATATAATCTGGTGCAATACATGTTTGTCCACCATTCAGGAATTTTCCCCAGACAATACGTTTAGCACTTAAATTTATATTAGCAGTTTCATCTATAATACATGGACTTTTACCGCCTAATTCTAAAGTTGTTGGAGTTAGGTGTTTAGCGGCAGCACTTGCTATAAATTTGGCAATTGTTGTACTTCCAGTAAAAAATATATAATCCCATCGAATTGAAAGCAATTTTTGTGAGATATAAACATCACCTTGAAAGACTGTAACATGTGATTTATCAAAACAATTTTCGATGATATCTGCAACTAATTGACTTGTGTGTGGTGTAAGTTCAGATGGTTTTATTACTACTGTATTTCCTGCTGCAATTGCTCCAATTAACGGAGCGATAGTTAATTGAAAAGGATAATTCCAGGGTCCAATTATTAATACTGTACCATATGGTTCGCTGTATATTTTTTCCCAAGAAGGAAAATTTAAAACACTTGGAATTACTGTTTTTGGTTTACTCCATTGGTTTAATTTATTGATGAATAATTTTAATTCGGCAATAACAATTCCAATTTCAGAGATATAACTTTCATAAATTGGTTTTTTAAAATCGTTATATAATGCTTGCTGAATAGCCTCTTCATTTTTTACAACTTCATTTAAGAGTTTTTTTAAAGCTTTTTTTCGAAATGAAATATCTTTTGTTTTTTGTGATTTAAAAAACTGACGTTGCTGTTCGACTATTTGTTCAATATCCATTTTTAATTTTTTATAGGGATTAAACTCATGGCGTGTTCTGTAATTGCAGTAATTGTTAATGATGGATTTACTCCTAAGTTTGCTGATATCATTGATCCATCACAAACATATAAATTTGGATATCCAAAAACTCTATTTTCAGCATCAATTACGCCTTCTTCTATATTGGCTCCCATAACGGCTCCGCCCAAAATATGAGCTGTTGAAGGAATTCCAGTTAGTGTTTCTAATGACATTACCTGGGATTTACTATTCGTCATTTCAGCATGAACTTTGGCTATTTCGTGTGCTTCCTTAATAAAAGCAGTTGGAGGATTTCCTTTATCTATGGTTGTGTATGAATTAAAAAAACCTCTTTTTATTTTCAAGGTACTATCCAAGTGTTGCATAAAAAGCAAAACTGAAGTGCTTTTAGCAAAATCATCTATAAACCAAACTTTCAACCATTTTATGGGAGATGTAAAAGGTAAAATAATGAGTTTTAAAATACGTTTAAAAAAGTTTTTTTCGGTGATTAATGGTAACATTAACAGTCGCCAAATCCCAGAACCTTTTCCATAACGTACCGGTTCTAAATGACTATTTTCATCTAATTCGAGAATAGACCCAATGGCAATTCCTTCAGAAAAATCTTTACTTTTATCTAAAGATGTGTTTAAAATTAAGGCTTCATTATTGGTTCTTACCATTTCGCCAACTCTGTCACTCAACTTAGGTAAACTTGTTTTTTTAAGTTTTAAAAGTAATGGAACCGTTCCTAAAACACCTCCAGCAAAAACTACGTTTGAAGCAACAACAGTAGATTTCTTACCAAAATATTGGGTAGATTGTTTTAATTTAATTTGACAATTAGCATCACTTTCATTTGGGATTACACCAATAACTTCGTGTTCTGCCAGTACTTCAACACCTAACTTTTCAGCTAAATACAAATAATTTTTATCTAAGGTATTTTTGGCATCGTGACGGCAACCTGTCATACAAGATCCGCAAAACTTACAACCAGTTCTTGTTGGTCCCTTTCCGTCAAAATATGGATCATCAACAGAGACATTTGGTTTACCAAAATACACACTCACTTTGGTCGGTTCAAAACTTTTAGGTTTATTTATTTTATCGGCTAAATCTTTAAAAATTAAATCACTATCACCTAAAAAAGGATTGATATCAGCTCCCAACATTTTCCAAGCCATATCATAATGAGGCGCTAAAGCTTGTTCCCAATTATTGAGATTTGCCCAACTCCCTTTGTTAAAGAAAGGACTTTTAGGTTTTGGTAAGGTATTGGCATACACCAATGAACCGCCTCCAACGCCAACTCCACTTAAAATAGAAGCGTGTCTAAAAATGGTGAGTTTTTGGATTCCATATAATCTAAAAGAAGGTAACCAAAGCCATTTTCTAAGATTCCAGTTTGTTTTTGGAAAATCATCATTTTCAAATCGTTTCCCTTTTTCGATGACTAAAACGGAATATCCTTTTTCAGCT
>JAUYUF010000019.1 GCA_030694835.1 Flavobacteriaceae bacterium
CGTAGAAAAGGCAGATTATATGTAATCAATAAAAAGAATCCTAGATTTAAACAAAGACAAGGATAATTATGGCAAGAATAGCAGGTATTGACATCCCGAAAAACAAAAGAGGGGTAATTGCTTTAACCTATATTTATGGTATTGGCAGTAGCAGAGCTAAAGAAATTTTAGCGGCTGCAAAAGTAGACGAAAACACTAAAGTAACAGATTGGACCGATGATGAAATTGGACATATCCGTGAACAAGTTGGTGTTTACACTATTGAAGGTGAATTACGTTCAGAAGTTCAATTAAGCATTAAACGTTTAATGGACATCGGATGTTACCGTGGAATTAGACACAGATCTGGTTTACCATTAAGAGGTCAGAGAACAAAAAACAACTCTAGAACAAGAAAAGGTAAGAGAAGAACTGTGGCTAATAAGAAAAAAGCAACTAAATAATAAGTAGAAATAAAATGGCAAAGACAACATCAAAAAAGAGAAAAGTTATTATTGAAGCTACTGGTGAAGCACATATCACAGCATCTTTTAATAACATCATTATTTCTCTTACCAATAAAAAGGGAGATGTAATTTCATGGTCATCTGCAGGTAAAATGGGTTTTAGAGGTTCTAAAAAGAATACTCCTTATGCAGCACAAGTTGCAGCTGAAGAGTGTTCAAAGGTAGCTTTTGAAGCAGGTTTGCGTAAAGTTAAAGTTTACGTAAAAGGTCCAGGAAACGGTAGAGAATCTGCAATTAGATCAATCCATAATGGTGGTATTGAAGTAACAGAAATCATTGACGTTACTCCACTTCCACATAATGGTTGTAGACCTCCAAAAAGAAGAAGAATATAATTAATTAAAATAAGTCTAATTTTTAGAAAGGATTTCGGTTATCGAAGGATTTAAGCCTGAATTCATAATCCCTTTCAAATAAAAAAATGTAAAAATGGCAAGATATAGAGGACCACAAACAAAAATTGCTCGTAAGTTTGGAGAGGCTATTTTCGGTGAAGATAAATCATTCGAAAAAAGAAATTACCCTCCAGGACAACACGGTAACTCAAGAAGAAGAGGAAAAAAATCTGAATACGCAGTTCAGTTACAAGAAAAACAAAAAGCTAAATATACTTACGGTATTTTAGAAAGACAATTCCGCAACATCTTTGAAAAAGCTTCCGCAAGTAAAGGAATTACAGGTGAAGTTTTATTACAATTATGCGAATCTCGTTTAGATAACGTTGTATATCGTATGGGAGTTTCTCCATCACGTAGAGCAGCTCGTCAAATTGTTAATCACAGACATATTACAGTAAATGGTGAGGTTGTTAATATACCATCTTACTTTTTGAAAAAGGGAGATGTAGTTGCAATTAGAGAGAAATCAAAATCACTTGAAGTGATTGAAAACTCATTAGCAAACAGAAATAATGTTTACGAATGGTTAACATGGAATGATGAAACTAAACAAGGAACTTTTGTTAAAGTACCTGAGAGAGTTCAAATTCCTGAAAATATCAATGAACAATTAATCGTAGAGTTGTACTCTAAATAATAACTAAGACACCAGTTAAACTATGGCAATTTTAAATTTTCAAAAGCCCGATAAAGTTATCATGATTAAATCTACTGATTTTGAAGGTAGATTCGAATTCAGACCGTTAGAACCAGGTTATGGTTTAACAATCGGTAACGCTTTAAGAAGAGTATTGTTATCTTCACTCGAAGGATATGCCATTACATCGATAAGAATTAACGGTGTAGAGCATGAATTTTCTACCATTAGTGGTGTTGTAGAAGATGTTACTGAAATGATCCTCAATTTAAAGCAAGTTCGCTTAAAAAAACAAATTGAAGACACAGACCGTGAAACGGTTACAGTATCACTTTCTGGAAAAGAACAAATTACTGCTGGTGATTTCCAAAAATTTATCTCAGGTTTTCAAGTATTAAATCCAGATTTAGTAATCTGTAATCTTGAAAAATCTGTGAAATTAGAAATGGAAATAACTATTGAAAAAGGTAGAGGATTTGTTCCAGCTGAAGAAAATAAAAAGTCAGGTATGCCAATGGGCACTATTTTTACCGACTCTATTTTTACTCCAATAAAAAATGTAAAATTTGCTATTGAGGATTTTCGTGTAGAACAAAAAACAGACTACGAAAAATTAGTTTTAGATATTGTTACTAACGGATCAATTTGCCCTCAAGATGCTTTAACTGAAGCAGCAAAAATATTAATTCATCACTTTATGTTATTCTCTGATGAGCGTATTACATTAGAGTCTGAAGTAATTGCTCAAACTGAAGCTTATGATGAAGAATCATTGCACATGCGTCAGTTATTAAAAACTAAATTAGTGGATATGGATTTATCTGTAAGAGCACTAAATTGTTTAAAAGCAGCTGAAGTTGAAACATTAGGAGACTTAGTTTCATTTAATAAAAACGACTTAATGAAGTTCCGTAATTTTGGAAAAAAATCATTGACTGAGTTAGATGAATTAGTATATGGTAAAGGTCTACACTTTGGAATGGATTTAAGTAAGTATAAATTGGATAAAGATTAATAAACCTTCATGGTTTAAGAAAAGAATAAAAAATGAGACACGGTAAAAAATTCAATCACCTAAGTAGAAAAACAGCACATAGAGGTGCCATGTTAGCTAATATGGCTTGTTCATTAATTATGCACAAGCGTATTAACACTACTGTAGAAAAAGCAAAAGCTTTACGTGTATATGTAGAGCCATTAATTACAAAATCAAAAGCAGATACAACTAACAATAGACGTGTTGTATTTAGCTACTTGAAAGATAAATACGCAGTTACAGAACTTTTTAAAGAAGTTTCAGTAAAAGTTGCTGATAGACCAGGTGGATATCTTCGTATTATCAAATTAGGTAACAGACAAGGGGATAATGCTAATATGGCAATGGTAGAATTAGTAGATTATAACACTATTTATAATCCTAAAGGAAATAAAAAAGCAGCAAAAACAAGAAGAGGTAGAGCAAAGAAAACTACTGAAGCTGTTGCTGCAAATGTTGAAACTCCAGCAGCTGAATAAATGGATTTTCAATCAAAATAAATATAAGGAAAGGATAAGCTCAAAAAGTTTATCCTTTTTTTTTAAATTTGTAAATCAAAATATAATATGGAATACAAAACTTTACAAAAAGCAATTTTACTTTTAGAAGACGGAACTCTATTTGAAGGAAAATCTGTAATTGCAGGCACTTCTTTTGGTGAAATTTGTTTTAATACAGGAATGACAGGTTATCAAGAAATTTTTACTGACCCATCTTATAAAGGACAATTAATGGTTGCTGCCAATGTCCATATAGGTAATTATGGAGTTAATGCTGATGAAATGGAATCAGTTAGCATTAAAATAGCAGGTTTAATTTGTCGAAATTTTAGTTTCCCTTACTCAAGAGAAAGAGCAGATGATTCTCTATATAATTGGTTACAAAATCAAGGTTCAGTTGTGATTACTGATATTGATACTAGAGCAGTCGTTCAATATGTTAGAGAGCATGGAGCGATGAATGCTGTAATTACTAGCGAAATTGATAAAATTGATACTCTTAAAGAAGAATTAAAGAAATTTCCAAGTATGAAAGGTTTGGAATTGGCTTCAACGGTATCAACTAAAGAGCCTTATTTCTTTGGTGATGAAAATTCAACCTATAAAGTAGCAGCACTCGATTTAGGAATCAAGAAAAATATCCTCAGAAATTTAGCTCAACGTGATTGTTATATTCAAGTTTTCCCACATAACACACCATTTTCTGTTATGCAAAAATGGAGCCCTGATGGTTACTTTTTATCTAATGGTCCTGGTGACCCAGAACCGTTGAAAAATGCACAAGAAGTTGCAAATTCAATTATTGAGAATGATTTGCCGCTTTTTGGAATTTGTTTAGGTCATCAAGTAATTGCTTTGGCAAATGGAATTTCTACAAAGAAAATGCACAACGGACATCGTGGAATTAATCATCCAGTTAAAAATTTAATAACTGGAAAAGGTGAAATTACTTCTCAAAATCACGGATTTGTGGTTGATAGAAAAGAAGTAGAAAATCATCCTGATTTTGAAGTAACTCATATTCATTTAAATGATGATACTTTAGCGGGAATGCGAATGAAAAATAAGAATTGTTTTTCCGTTCAATTTCACCCAGAAGCAAGTCCAGGGCCACATGATTCTTCTTATTTGTTTGATCAATTTATCGAAAATATTCAAAAAAGTAAATTATAAAAATAATTAATATTCTCTAGTTTAAAATTCGAAATCGTTTTAGTATAAAACTATAAGAATCACTATAAAATAGGCTTTGAATTCTTAACTTTACACTTTGTAAAATAACCAATAAATTAAAAGAAATGAGTATTATAATAAACATCCATGCACGTCAAATTTTTGACTCAAGAGGAAACCCAACTATTGAAGTTGATGTAACTACCGAAAATGGAATTATGGGAAGAGCTGCTGTTCCTTCTGGAGCATCAACTGGTGAATATGAAGCAGTAGAATTACGCGATGGTGGAAAAGATTATATGGGAAAAGGAGTGCTAAAAGCAATTCAAAATGTAAATGAAATCATTGCACAAGAATTATTGGGAATTTCTGTTTTTGAGCAAAATTTTATTGATAAAACCATGATTGCATTAGATGGCACACCCAACAAAGCAAATTTAGGAGCCAATGCCATTTTGGGCGTTTCTTTGGCAGTAGCAAAAGCCGCTGCTAATGAATTAGAATTGCCATTGTATCGTTATGTTGGTGGTGTAAGCGCAAATACACTTCCAGTTCCAATGATGAATATCATTAATGGAGGTTCTCACTCTGATGCACCAATCGCTTTTCAAGAGTTTATGATTATGCCTGTGAAAGCAAAAAACTTTACAGAAGCTATGAAAATGGGTTCAGAAGTATTTCATAATCTTAAAAAAATATTACACGATCGTAATTTAAGTACGACTGTTGGTGATGAAGGTGGATTTGCGCCAACTTTTGCTGGAACTGAAGATGCTTTAGATACGGTTATCCAAGCAATTGAAAAAGCAGGTTACAAAGCTGGAACTGAAATCATGTTAGCTTTAGATGCTGCCGCTTCTGAGTTTTATGTGGATGGAAAATATGATTATACCAAATTTGAAGGTCCAACTGGAGCTATCAGAACATCAGCAGAACAAGCTGCTTATTTAGCTGAATTGTCTCAAAAATATCCAATTATTTCTATTGAAGATGGAATGGACCAAAATGATTGGGAAGGATGGAGATTGCTAACCGAAAAAATTGGTGATAAAGTTCAAATTGTTGGAGATGATTTATTCGTGACTAATGTTGAAAAGTTATCAAAAGGAATAGCTGAAAAATCTGCCAATTCTATTTTAATTAAAGTAAATCAAATTGGTACTTTAACAGAAACAATAGCAGCTGTTAACATGGCACATAATGCTGGATTTACATCGGTTATGTCTCACCGTTCAGGAGAAACTGAGGATAATACAATTGCAGATCTTGCGGTTGCACTAAATACAGGCCAAATTAAAACAGGTTCAGCATCCAGAAGTGATAGAATGGCGAAGTACAATCAATTGTTAAGAATCGAAGAGCAGCTTGGAGATATTGCCTATTTTCCTCAAGAAAAAGCTTTTAAAGTAAAATTCTAAATTGCTTAAAATAGATGATAAAAGTCAGGGTTTTCCCTGACTTTTTTTGTATCTTTAATTGCATTAAATTCAAACAATATTCAATAACTTTGAAAATATTATAACAAACAACTTTTTAAATTAATTACTTATGTCAAACAAAGCTATATTAGAATATGATGGCAAAAAATATGAGTTTCCTGTTTTAATCGGAACAGAAAACGAAGTAGCCATTGATATTGAAAAATTAAGAGGTCAAACAGGTATCATTACTTTAGATCCAGGTTTTAAAAATACTGGTTCATGTAAAAGTGCTATCACCTTTTTAGATGGTGAGAAAGGAATTCTTCAATATAGAGGATATACCATTGAAGAACTTTCAGAAAAATCTTCTTTTATTGAAGTAGCGTTCTTACTTATTTTTGGAGAATTACCTACAAAAGTTCAATTAGAGAAGTTTAAAAAAGATATCAAAAAAGAATCTATGGTGAGCGAGGAAATGAAAAACATTTTAGATGGTTTTCCAAGAAGCGCACATCCAATGGGAGTATTATCAGCATTAACTAGTGCCTTAACTGCCTTTAATCCAATTCCTGTAAATGTAAATGATCCTAAAGCTGTTTATAATGCAGTTTGTAAGATTATCGGAAAATTTGCAGTTATTTCTGCATGGGCATTCAGAAACTCGGAAGGTTTACCGCTTAATTATTCTGATAATTCAGTAGATTATGTTGAGAATTTTATGCAATTAATGTTCCGAATTCCAACTGAAAAATATGTAGTATCTCCGGCGATTGTTAAAGCGATGGATCAATTACTTATTTTACATGAAGATCACGAACAAAACTGTTCTACTGCAACAGTAAGAGTTGTAGGGTCATCTCATGCTGGTTTATTTGCTTCAATTTCTGCTGGTATTTCTGCATTATGGGGGCCACTTCATGGTGGAGCAAATCAAGCTGTTATTGAAATGTTAGAAGAAATTCAAAATGACGGTGGTGATGTGGAGAAATTTATTTTAAAAGCCAAAGATCCAAATGATTCGTTCCGTTTAATGGGATTTGGACATAGAGTTTACAAAAACTTTGATCCACGTGCAAAAATCATTAAAAAAGCTGCAGATGATGTGTTAGCTTCTTTAGGAATTGAAGATCCAATTTTAGCGATTGCTAAACATCTAGAAGAAGTAGCATTAAAAGACGAATATTTTGTGTCTCGTAAGTTATATCCAAACGTAGATTTCTATTCTGGAATTATATACAGAGCATTAGGAATACCAACAGGAATGTTTACAGTGATGTTTGCTGTAGGTAGATTACCAGGTTGGATTGCTCAATGGTTAGAAATGCGTGAAGGTAAAGAACCAATTGGACGCCCAAGACAATTATATGTTGGCGCAACAAAACGCCCTTATGTTGATATTAATAAACGATAAATTTTTTAATAAATGTAAAGCCTTAAGTAATCTTAAGGCTTTTTTTTATTTTTTTAAGTGCTTAAATCGGTGTAATTTTGTAAAATAAAAATCATAATATGAAAGAAATTATTGTTATTAAAAATAGATCTGATGTAGGGGCAGGAACTCGAGGTTCAGATTTAGGTATAGATGCAATAGAAATTGCAGCTATAGTGAAAGGCGATCATTACTTTAATTTTTATGATTTTGAAGATGTTCCAACCGAAAATGAAACAATTTATAATAAGGTAAAAAATTCATTTGCATTAAGAATTGATAGTGTTATTAACCAATGTTCTAGAGTTTGTGAAAGTGTTTTAAGAAATTTACTTTTTAATAAATTTCCAATCGTTTTATCTGGTGATCATTCATCAGCTTTAGGAAGTATCAGCGGTATTAAAGCTGCTTTTCCAGAGAAAAAACTTGGTGTTGTTTGGATTGATGCTCATGCTGATATACACTCGCCATATACTTCTCCGACAGGAAATATTCACGGAATGCCATTGGCAGCAGCTTTATCTTTAGATAATTTTCCGCTTCAAATTAATAAAGTTGATGAGAAAACAGAAAAGTTGTGGGAAAAAATGAAAAACATAGGTATTCCTGGTCCAAAAATTACTTTTGATGAAGTTGTGTATTTTGGAGTTAGAGATACTGAGGAGTCAGAAGATATAACCATAGCGCAAAATGGAATTAAAAACTATTCAGTTCATGAAATGAGATTCAGAGGTTTTGAAACCTGTATCAATGAAGCTATCGAAAGACTTAAACATTGTGATTTAATTTACATTTCATTTGATGTTGATAGTATGGATTGTGATTTGGTTTCTGATGGAACTGGTACGCCAGTTCCTAGAGGTTTTGATGCAGATGAGGTTACTGAAATTATTAAAAGTTTTATTAATACTGAAAAGGTTATTTGTTTTGAATTAGTTGAAGTAAATCCATTATTAGATACTAAAGGAAATAAGATGGCAGAAACTGCTTTTGATATTTTAAGAACTGTTACCAATGCAATTGAAGTCATTAATAAAAGTAAAGTAGATGTATAGAGATCAAATTACCAATCATATTTTAATGATTCGTCCTTTAAATTTTAGGATGAATGAAGAAACTGCAGTTAATAATTTTTACCAAAAATCATTATCAGATTTATCTGAAAATGAAATTCAAGCAAAAGCTTTAAAAGAATTTGATAGTTTAGTTGATAAATTAAAATCTAAAGGAGTGAATGTGATTGTTGTAAATGATAAATCTTTTCTAGATACTCCAGATTCTATTTTTCCTAATAATTGGATTTCTTTTCACCAAAATGGCGATGTTGGCTTATATCCAATGTTTGCACCAAATAGAAGATTGGAAAGACGTGAAGATATTTTAGATATTTTAGAAGAAAAAGGATTTATAATAGAAAACGTTATTGATTATTCATCCGGAGAAATAGATGAAATATTTTTAGAGGGAACAGGAAGTATTGTTTTAGATCGTGAAAATCAAAATGCTTATTGTGCAATCTCTCCTCGATCTGAAGAAGAATTATTTATAGAGTTTTGCGAAGATTTTGATTACAATCCGATTGTTTTTAAAGCTTACCAAACTGTTGATGATAAACGAGCTTTAATTTATCATACCAATGTAATGATGTCTATTGGTAGTTCATTTGCAATTGTTTGTTTAGATGCTATTGATGATTCTAAAGAGCGTAAGAATGTTATTCAACACCTTAAGGAAAGTGGAAAAGAGATTATTAGTATTACTGAAAAACAATTGAACTTGTTTGCTGGAAATATGCTTCAGATAAAAGGTAAAGACAATAAAACTTTTGTTGTGATGAGTCAAAATGCCTATAATTCACTTTCAAATCATCAATTAAGTGAAATAGAAAAACATAGTGAAATTATTTATAGTGATGTAAATACTATTGAAACTTGTGGTGGAGGAAGTGTTAGATGTATGATGGCAGAAATTTTTTTGCCAAGAGTTTAATTTAAATTCTTATTAAAATTTTTTAAATATAATTTTTGAATCATTTTGACCAACTAAGATGGATTAATTATCTTTGCAAATGCAAAATAAAGTATTAATTCTAGATTTCGGGTCACAATACACACAATTGATTGCTCGTAGAGTTAGAGAACTCCAAATTTATTGTGAAATAGTTCCTTTTAATCATCTTCCAGATAATTTCGAAACGTTTAAAGCCGTCATTTTTTCGGGTAGTCCTTTTTCAGTTCATCAAAAAGATGCCCCACAAATTGACACTTCACTTTTTAGAGGAAAAATCCCACTTCTTGGGGTATGTTATGGAGCACAATATTTGGCTCAAACCATGGGTGGTAAAGTAACACCTTCTAAAATAAGAGAATATGGTAGAGCTAATTTAAGTTTTATTGAAAAGGGTAATCCGTTATTTGAGGGAATTTCAGAAAAATCTCAAGTATGGATGAGTCATGGTGATACCATTGAAATACTTCCAAGTGATTTCAAAAAAATTGCCAGTACTCATGATGTAGATTACGCAGCTTTTCAAATTGAAAATGAAAAAACCTACGCAATACAGTTCCATCCAGAAGTTTATCACTCTACTGATGGAATGCAATTGTTAAACAATTTTTTGATTAAAATTGCCAATATAACTCCAGATTGGACTTCAGAATCATTTATCGAGACCTCAATTCAAAAACTAAAAGATGA
>JAUYUF010000079.1 GCA_030694835.1 Flavobacteriaceae bacterium
GCACGGTATTCCATTCTATTCCATACTCCAGGAGATGATATTGGCTGATTGCTATAAATCTCGGTCATAAATTCTACGTTAAAACGTAAAAAATCAATCAATTCACAAGCAGAATCTATTTCAGCTTGATAAACGTTTTTAGATTGCGCAATCATAGTAGCTGCATTTAATCTAGCTCTAAATGGACCAGCTAATAATTCAGCCGCTTTTAAAAATATAGCTGCACGATGTTGCCAACTTGTAGCTGCCCACTGTTTTCTTGCCTCTAAAGCTGTCTGAACTGCTAATTCAATATGCTCTTTTTCTGCTATATGATATTGACCAACTGTGTGCTTATGGTCATGTGGTGGATGTATAGAACTTGTATTTCCAGTTCTAATTTCTTTGCCTCCAATATAAAAAGGGATATCAATTTTTTCCTGATACATTTTGCGATATGTATCTAATAATTCTTTTCTTTCTGCACTATTTGGTGCATATGATTTTACAGGTTCATTAACTGCTTTTGGTACATTATAAAATCCTGAAGCCATTATATTATTGTTTTTGTTTTTAAAATATGGGTACAAAAATACAACTTTTTACTCCAAATTAAGATAAGGAAATCGCTGTAATTATCTATTCAAAATAAAATTTATTTACTTGATATTTGATGAAAAACAATTTTTTTCTTAGGAAAAATTTAAATACTTACTGTGAAATAACATCTGAATAAGCGCTACCAATACCAATAACTTCATCAAAACGAGCTCCCATTTTTCTATAATAGACTAACACAGTATATTCATTTTCGGTCTGATAAAAAGACCCGTCAATTTCAAAATCATTTACATTGTTTTGATTATCTAATGTAATATATTTGTAATTATAAAATCCTTGCTTTAACAAAATTGGCAACTCATAAAGTCCAGTTCTATCATTATATTTCATTTTATTTTCAGAAGAAAATTGCCAATTATTAAAATTGCCATAAACGTAAATATCTTTATTTTTTAATATATTTTCAGTCTTTAAAGAAAAATGAACCCATGTGTAATCTGCATCAATAGGAGCGTTTTCTCCTTCTAAATTTCTTACAACAAAGTTTCCGTTTATATCAGGAAAATAGGTGTAGGGTATTTTATTGCGCTCTTCATTTGTAAATAAATAAGTATAGAAGATATCTTCACCTAAATAAATACTACTGATATTGAGTGATGTATTTCTAATAATTTTATTGTCAAAATTTAAGAATTCATTTCCGCCCCAAAAACTGGTTTCTTTATCATATTTATACACTAGTTGATTTGTTTTATAATATTGTGGAGGTAAATTTAGTATGGAAGTATTCCAATTGTTGTTTTGCATTACAACTACTTTGATTTCTTGAGATGGATTATTAATTGTCAAATTTGCAAGATTTACAACAAATTGAACTGTTTGTTTTTCAGCAATTGTTTCTATTGATCTTGATCTGTGAATTGTAACACCAACATCAGTTTTTGGGTTTACAACAACAAATTTTCTCGAAAACACTACTTCATCAAATTCATTTAAAACAGAAACTATATAATTACCACTTAAAATAATTTGAGTCTTTTCATTTGGAAATCTGACAGAATAATGCGTGTAATATTGTAAAGTATTGAATGAGTTTTCATAATCTCTAATTCTGTTTTCATTAAATCCTATAACATATTCATTTTGTGATGTTTGAGATTTTTTCCAATTATAATCATAGTGCTCTAATTTGTAATGATAATCTTTTTCATCAGCTTCAACATCATCAAAATTTAAACTAAATGATTCACCAAGTCTAAAAATTGGCGCGAATGAATTGGATGTTTCAGATTTTAAAACTACCGTTTTGATATAATCAGCATCAACTTGTGAGTAAATTAGTTGAAAACTAATTAAATAAACAATAAATACTTGAAGCAATAACTTTTTTGATGTATTCATTTTTAACTTTTTATTAAATGTAAAGTTACTAAAAGTTATTTGCATAATTCTGCGCAATTTAGAATGAATATAAATGTAAAATTCATCGTAAAATAGTGATTATTTCATAAATTTGCGACAATTTAAAAATTAGTATTCATTTAATAAATTTTAATTAACATATGTCAAAAGACATTCGAATCAAGAAAGGCTTAGATATTAAGCTTAAAGGAAAAGCTGAAAAAGTAATTTCAGTTGCTTCACGTTCGAAAGTCTTCGCTATCAATCCAGCAGATTTTCAGGGAGTTATTCCAAAACTCGCTGTAAAAGTTGGTGATAAAATAAAAGCCGGAGAAACTATTTTCTTTTCAAAAAAAATGGAAGAAATTAAGTTTACATCGCCTGTTAGCGGAGAAATTATTGAAATTAACCGTGGGGCTAAACGCAAGATTTTAGATATTAAAATCGCTGCAGACGCTACCGATTCTTACAAAGATTTTGGCATCAAAAATCCTACTGAACTTTCATCAGAAGAAGTAAAAGCACATTTATTAGCTAGTGGTTGTTGGCCATTTATTAAACAACGTCCTTATGACGTAGTTGCAAATCCGGCAGATCAACCAAAGGCTATTTTTATTTCGTCCTTCTCTTCTGCACCATTAGCAACTGATGATTCTTTTGCATTAGTAAATGAACAAAAAGAGTTTCAAACAGGAATTGATGCATTAAAAAAATTAACAACTGGTAAAGTACATTTATCTGTTGATGGAACAACAAACTCTTTCTTTAACGATACAAAAGGAGTAGAAATTCACAAAGTTTTTGGAAAACATCCAGCTGGAAACGTAGGTGTTCAAATTCACTTTATTAATCCTATTAACCGTGGTGAAAAAGTTTGGGTTATCAATCCACAAGATATCACAATAATTGGACGATTGTTCTTACAAGGCAAATTTGATGCTTCACGCGTAATTGCTTTAGCTGGAAGCGAAGTTAATCAGCCTAAATATTTCAAAACTATTTTAGGTGCTGATGTTAGTTCATTGATTAGTGAAAATGTTCCCAATTCTAATGTTCGTGTAATTAGCGGAAATGTATTAACGGGTCGCAAAATTACTAACAACAAATTCTTAGGGTTTTATGATAATTTATTATCAGTAATTCCAGAAGGAAATCATTACACTTTCTTAGGTTGGCATCCATTTATTGGAAACAATAAATTGAGTATCAATAGAGCTTTTTTCTCTTGGTTAACTCCAAATAAAGAGTACAATTTAGACACCAATTTAAACGGTGAAGAACGTGCTTTTGTAGTAACTGGTGAAATGGAAAAAGTAATGCCTATGGATATTTATCCAATGCAATTACTTAAAGCCACGATGGCTAATGATATTGAAAAAATGGAAAACTTAGGTATCTACGAAGTGGCTCCTGAAGATTTTGCTTTGGTTGAATTCGTGAGTACTTCAAAAATTGAAGCTCAAGAAATCATTAGAAGAGGTTTAGATTTAATGGTTGAAGAAGTAGGATAAAAAATTAGAAAGATGAATTTTTTAAGAAAACAATTAGATAAAATCAAACCCAACTTCGATAAAGGAGGTAAGTTTGAAAAGTACGCTCCGGTGTACTTCGCTTTTGATACTTTTATGTTCGTTCCAAATCACACCACCAAAATGGGTGCTCATGTTAGAGATGGAAATGATTTAAAGAGATTGATGTATGTGGTAGTTTTAGCATTACTTCCTGCATTATTTTTCGGAATGTGGAATGTAGGATACCAACATTATTCACAATTACCAAACCCAACAGATGATCCAAACTTTGTGTTTCCATTCATGACAGTATTCATGTTTGGTGCCCTTAAAGTAATACCAATGGTAATTGTTTCTTATGTTGTTGGTTTAGGTATAGAATTTATGTTTGCTATCTCAAGAGGTCATGAAGTAAATGAAGGTTATTTAGTTACTGGGATGTTAATTCCGTTAATTATGCCAATCGATTTGCCTTTATGGATGTTAGCACTTTCGGTAGCATTTTCAGTAGTTATTGGTAAAGAAGTATTTGGAGGAACAGGTATGAATATCATGAATCCAGCTTTAATTGCTAGAGCTTTTGCCTTCTTTTCTTATGCTCCTTTTATGTCTGGAGATAAGGTTTGGGTAGCAGATGCTTCAACTATTGATGGGGTTTCTGGAGAAACTATTCTAGGTACATTAGCTTCTAATAACACTCCTTCATATAGCGTGATGGAAATGTTCATGGGTTATATTCCAGGTTCCATTGGAGAAACTTCAGTATTAATGATTCTAATAGGCGCAGCTTTATTATTATATACTGGCGTTGCTAGCTGGAGAGTTATGGTTTCGGGAGTTGTTGGAGCAGTGGTTATGGGATTACTCTTTAATACTTGGGGAGCAAATACTTTGATGAATTTCCCTTGGTGGCAACATTTATTAGTAGGAGGTTTTGCATTTGGTATCGTGTTTATGGCTACAGATCCTGTAACCGCAGCACAAACCAATGTTGGAAAATGGATTTACGGATTCTTCATCGGTTTCTTTGCAATTATGATTCGTGTTTTCAACGGAGCATATCCAGAAGGAATTATGATGGCTATTTTACTGATGAACGTATTTGCACCAACCATAGACCATTACGTAGTTGAAAGCAATATTAAACGTCGAAATAAACGTTTAGAGAAAAACCTAAAAGCAGCATAATTATGGATAGAAATAGTAATGCATATACTTTTATTTTCGCGGTTGCATTAGTAGTTTTAGTAGCAGCGGTACTCGCTTTTACAGCTACCAGTTTAAAACCGTTACAAGATAATAATGTGCGTAATGAGAAAATGCAAAACATTCTCACAACGTTAAATATCACTTCTGAAAAAAGTGAAATTGAAAGCACTTTTAATTTATATATCAAAAAACAGATTACATTAAAATCTGATGGAACTATTGACGATAATACAAATGCTTTTACAATCGATTTAAAAAAGGAAATTAAAAAGCCAATTAAAGAACAACGTTTTCCTTTATATGTTGCTGAAAAAGATGGAAAAACATTTTACATCGTTCCTCTTTTTGGAGCTGGATTGTGGGATGCCATTTGGGGTTACATCGCTTTAGAAGAAGACAAAAACACTGTTATTGGTGCTGTATTTGATCATAAAGGAGAAACTCCTGGTTTAGGAGCTGAGATTAATCAAAAATGGTTTGGAGATATGTTCATTGGTAAAAAAATACTGAAAGACGCAAATCTAGGTTTTACTTCTGATGGAAACTTTGTTTCTGTTGCAGTAGTTAAAGGTGGCACACCTGATGATAATTTACATGGAGTTGATGGTATTTCTGGCGGAACTATTACTAGTGATGCGGTATCAAAAATGATACAAGAAAGAATCTCTAATTATTTACCTTATTTTCAAAATAATTAATTATGTCAGATAAAGAAGGATTATTTTCGAAGAAAAACCTACAGTTGTTAAAGGATCCGTTAGATGATAACAATCCTATATCAGTACAAGTGTTAGGAATATGTTCTGCTTTAGCAATTACTGTTAAATTAGAACCTGCAATTGTAATGTCAATCTCTGTATTATTTGTTCTTGTTGCAAGTAATGTTATAGTTTCATTACTTAGAAATATGATACCAAATAGAATTCGAATTATTGTTCAATTGGTTATAGTTGCTGCATTGGTAATATTGGTAGATCAAGTGCTTAAAGCATATGCTTATGACGTAAGTAAACAATTATCTGTATTCGTAGGATTGATTATTACAAACTGTATTGTAATGGGTCGCCTCGAAGCTTTTGCTCTAGCAAACGGTCCGTGGAAAGCATTTTTAGATGGAGTTGGAAATTCAGCTGGTTATGCATTTATTCTCGTTTTAGTTGCTTTTTTTAGAGAACTTTTAGGCTCTGGAAAATTGTATGGAATTCAAATCATACCACAATCATTTTATGATTTTGGGTACCAAAATAACGGTTTGATGTTATTATCACCTATGGCTTTAATAGTTGTGGGATTGATTATTTGGGCTCAACGAGCAAGAAATAAAAAATTAATAGAAAAATAAAATAGATACATATGGAATTAGCAAACTTATTCGTTAAGAGTATCTTTATAGAAAATATGATTTTTGCATATTTCTTAGGAATGTGCTCTTATCTTGCCGTTTCAAAAACTGTTAAAACGGGTGTTGGACTTGGAGCTGCGGTAATTTTTGTACTCACAATTACGCTACCAATAAACTTTTTATTAGATAAATACATTTTAAAACCAGGAGCATTAGGCACGTGGTTGGGTTCAGAATATGCGGATGTTGATTTAAGCTTTTTAAGCTTTATTTTATTCATCGCTGTAATTGCATCTATGGTTCAATTGGTTGAAATGATTGTTGAAAGATTTGCCCCAGCCCTGTATAGTGCTTTAGGTATCTTTTTACCATTAATCGCAGTGAACTGCGCAATTTTAGGAGGATCATTATTTATGCAACAACGTGATTTTTCATCCATAACAGAAGCTACAGTATATGGTTTTGGTTCGGGAATTGGTTGGTTATTAGCAATTGTTGCTATTGCTGCCATTCGTGAAAAAATAGCTTATTCAAATGTCCCAGCTCCATTAAAAGGTTTGGGAATTACCTTTATCATAACAGGATTAATGGCAATTGGATTTATGAGCTTTATGGGAATTAAATTATAATCTAAAATAGTAAAGAAATAATGACTACAATTTTATCAAGTGTTGCATTCTCATTAATTCTGATACTAATTTTAGTTTCAGTTTTATTATTTGCAAAAGCAAAATTATTACCATCGGGAAAAGTAAAGATTACGATTAATGGTGATAAAGTTATTGAAGTAAGCACCGGAAGTTCACTATTAAGCACTTTAGGTGATAATAAAATATTTTTACCTTCAGCTTGTGGTGGTGGTGGAACTTGTGTTCAATGTGAGTGTCATGTAAATTCTGGTGGGGGTGAAATTTTACCTACAGAAACACCTCATTTTACAAGAAAAGAAATTGCACATGGTGTGCGTTTAGCTTGTCAAGTAAAAGTAAAACAAGACATGGACATCATTATTCCTGATGAAGTATTTGGAATTAAAAAATGGGAAGCTACAGTAGTATCTAACTATAATGTCGCTTCATTCATCAAGGAATTTATCGTAGAGATTCCAGAGGATATGGACTACAAAGCGGGTGGATATATCCAAATTGAAATTCCAAAATGTGAAGTAAAATTCTCAGATATAGATATAACTGCTCACCCTGAAGAACATTCAGGAGAACCAGAAAAATTTAAAGCAGAATGGGATGGTTTCAAAATGTGGCCATTAGTGATGAAAAATGGAGATAATGTTGAAAGAGCATATTCCATGGCTTCTTATCCTGCAGAAGGGAGAAGAATTATGTTAAACGTTAGAATTGCTACCCCTCCTTTTGATAGAATTAAAGGTGGTTGGGCAGATATTAATCCTGGTATTGCTTCATCATATATATTCTCTAGAAAACCTGGAGATAAAGTAATTGTTTCTGGTCCTTACGGAGAATTTTTCATCAATGAATCTGATTCTGAAATGTTATATGTTGGTGGAGGAGCAGGAATGGCTCCTATGCGTTCGCATTTATATCATTTATTTAATACTTTAAGATCTGGAAGAAAAGTAACTTATTGGTATGGAGGACGTTCAAAACGTGAATTATTCTACATTGAACATTTCATGAAACTAGAGCGTGAATTCCCTAACTTTAAGTTTTTCTTAGTCTTATCTGAACCATTACCTGTTGATAATTGGATCCCTAAAACAGATGTTAATGATTCCAAAGGAGATGGATTTGTTGGATTTGTTCATCAAGCAGTTATTGATAATTACTTGACTAAACATGATTCACCTGAGGATATTGAATTCTATTTCTGTGGACCACCAATGATGAATAACGCAGTTGTTAAAATGTGTGACGACTTTGGAGTGCCTAAAGAAAATGTTCGATTTGACGATTTTGGAGGATAAAAAACATCCTAATCATTTATATCAAAACCGATACGAAATTTGTATCGGTTTTTTTATTAGGTATATGAAACTTTTACACAATAAAATTACTTATACTATTCTGTACATACATTAAATTTGAGGTTAACTCTCTTCCTAAAAAATACCATTAAAACAAAACTTTGCCGCCTAAAATATTAAGATTTCACATTAGCTTTTATTGGATTTAAACTTTATAAGAAATCTTTATAAAGTTCTTCATAAATATCAAATATTCAATTCTAGAGAAGTAAATAGATTAAATTATGACTACCTATCAACAAAAAAACCACGCAAATTGCGTGGTTTATAATTTTTAAGATAATTATTTTATTCTACGTTAAAGGTAATTGGTAAACTGTATTTCACACCAACTGCACGACCACGTTGTTTACCTGGTTGCATTTTAGGTAATGATTCAATTACTCTTATTGCTTCCTTCTCTAAACGAACGTGTGGAGCTCTTGCTTCAATATCAACAACATCACCATTTTTGTCAATTTTAAACATTACGAAAATTCGTTTCTTACCAGGAGATAAACCTAATTCTTGTGCTAAATCAGCATTGAATTTTTTGTTGACATGTTGACTGATTTTATCAGATAAACATTCTCTTTTTTGTTCTTTAGTACCAGTACATCCAGGAAATACAGGAACATCCTCAATAATAGCAAATGGAACGTCTTCTACAACATCCTCATCTTCTTTAACCTCAACAATTTCACGAACTTTAATCGCTACTTTCTCATCAGATTCAGTAGACTTCAATTGAGTTTCAATAATTTTTTTATCATCCTTAACCACTTCAATTTTATCTGGAATTGTTGGTGGTGGAGCTGGTGGTGGTGGTGCAGTTTCAATTCGTTGTGTTAACGGAATGTCTTCTTCTTCAATTGCACCCATCATGTTATCACCTAGCTGAGTAATAACACGATCATAAGTTTTATATTCAATTGCTAAATGCACTACCAATAGGGCAAGTACCAAGCCTAATTGCATAAACAACTTATTGTAATTTTCTAAGGTTGCTTTAGGGCTTTTCTTAATTTTCATTGATGACTAATTTTATAAGGTGCTAATTTAATAATTTTTATATAACAAATGCAATTTATTTTAAAAGCTTTCTTTTTTGAATCCATAAAATAAATATTCCTAAACCAATTATTATACCAATTGTATTCGCCAAAACATCATAAATATCGGCTTCTCTACTTGGAGTATAATTTCCTTGTACTACTTCAATAATTATACCATAAAATGAAATACAAATAGCAGTTAGAATTATTTTTATAATAGGGACTTTTTTTAAACATACCGCAAGAAACCAACTAAATGATAAAGATGCATAGGATATTATATGTGCTATTTTATCAAAATACCCAAATTCAAATTTGGGTATTAAATTATTTAAAGGGATAAAGCTTAAATAAGCAATCAGAAAAGTTAATACAATTGCTATAAATAAGGATTTATCCTCCAATAAGTTCACTATACGCTTGAGCATCTAATAAATCTTCAACTTGGGATACATCTGCAATTTTAACTTTTATTATCCATCCATCACCATATGGATCAGAATTGATTTTAGCTGGATCATCTCCCAGAACTTCATTAAACTCAATAACCTCACCTGTTAGTGGCATAAATAAATCTGAAACTGTTTTTACAGCTTCAACGGTACCGAATACAGCATCTTTATCAACAGTCTCTTCAACAGTATCAACATCAACGTAAACAATATCTCCAAGCTCTCCTTGTGCAAAGTGAGTTATGCCAATTGTAGCAATGTCTCCTTCTATAAGTACCCACTCATGATCTTTGGTGTACTTTAAATTTATTGGTAATTTCATTTGATTTTATATTAATTATTATTGATTTGAATTTTCTAATTTCCAATTAAATATCTTACACTGATTCCAGCACCTATCGATTTTCTTGGGAAGGTTGTTGAAATAGCATAACTTGATGCGTTTTGATCAAAATAAAGGGAACCTGTTAAGTTTTTAGACAAGGCATAATCTGCTAAAAATTTAAGCGATAATAATCTTTGTCCACCCGTTATTTGATCATTTTCCTCATTTATAGATCGTATCAAAGTGATATTATCGCGCAAAGATACATCTAATTTTAAATTTAAATCACCTTTTACATTGGTTTGCTCATCGGCAATTCTAAATCGCATTTGTACATCTTTTATTCGATATCCAACTCCAATAACATACTCTAATCCTTTAACTTGAGTAACGGTGTTGTTATTAAAATTAAGACTTACCGCTCTATCTTTTCTAATTTCACCTTTAAAAGATAGTGAGTTTTGCATACGCACATCAATTTTAATTAATGGAGAAAATTCTTCAATTAAATTAACATTTGAAAGCAATAACTTATTAAAGAAGTTGCCCGAAATGTCCTTATTGATATAAGCAGTACTTTCACTATACTGATTATTATTGCTAAAATTGGTAATAGAATATAAAGACCGATAACTATGAGAAACTGTAAAACTTCTGAAATTATCTTTAAACCATTTGACTTGCATTAAACCTTTATAGTTAACTTTCCAATTTGGCATTGGTATATTTCTAAATGGACTTAATTTAATACTTGATGCAGATTGCCCTCTGTAAGCAGCCAAAAATGCTGGCAACATCACTTGTTGACTATTTTCTCCAAAACCATCTACGCTTGGTAAATTGGCTTGAGCTGCCAATCTTTCTGAAATAGTGGTTCTATTGTTTTTAAAATCTACAAAAAGTTGATCGTAATTTTTAAATGCAGTACCAATCATTAAAAAACTAGTACTAAAGTTTCCAAATTCTGAAATAGGTGCTTGCGTATCTAAAATTCCGTTAACTACATCTAATTGCTGTGATAAATTACTGGTGTAAATTTTATTAGCAAGTAATTCAATATCTAATGAATTATTAGGTTTAATATCAACCGAAACATCTAATTTTTCAAAATGTGTTTGACTATATGTTTTATTATAGTATGGATCTGATACATCTCTAGATAATAACCAACCTTTTTCTATTGCCATATTCCTGATATCAATCTGACTTCCAAATACAAATCCTAAAGTTGGAGCTAAACTACCTGAATAATTATCTCTTCCTAAGAATCCCATTTCTGGAACATAACCTGGTAAAAGTGTACCATTATTTTCTGAATAACTTAAACGTGCTTTTTTAACTGATGTTAAAATGTTTTTGAAAGAATTTAACCACTCATTATTATTAGCCTGAGGCACACCTTCATTTGATGTTCTTGGTTTTCTAACAGATGTTAAACCAATAGTGCGATAAAATTTATTCATATCTAAATCTAGACTTAGATTATGTGTATTGGCATTTTGAATAGTATTTCCTAATTGTTCTTGGAAATAAGCCGATGAAGCTTGCCAATCAAAATCTGCCGTATACGTATAATTTGCAGAAATGAAATCTAATACCGGAATTTTTTGTAACGGAACTTTATAAGTTCCATTTAAAGTTTGATGGTATTGTTTTGGTCGGCCAACACTAAAAAATTTATCGAATAATTTAATTTCATCATCTGGACTAAATTCATCATATAAATAATTATTGACAGCTCTGAAAGTAAACTGAAGCGATTTGGTTAAATTATAATTGACAGCATAATCCCAATCAAACATAAAATGTCTTTGTGTCAATGTCGGTAATTGTGGTAAGCCTTCAATTAAACTTCTAGAGAGTTGTTCATTATAACTTCTGATAATTCCTGAATTCAACGAAATACTTGTAGGTATAAAATTGATATTAAAATCTTGAAGTAATTTTAAATATTTACTATTTAAAAATGTTACTTTTTTAAGTGGCTCAATTACCCAAGGTTTAAATGAATGATTATAATGCAACGAGGCTCTAACATTTTGGTCTAAATATTTTTGAACTTCATAACTTGTGTGAGTCATTTCGTTATAAGCATAGGATGCTGAAATATTTTCAATATCATAAAATCTTGTATCACGTTTTTTTGTTGATGATTTTTCTTTTCTAACATTTAAGAAACTAATACTGGTTCGTTTAGTGTAATCTTGCGCCTCCTTACTATTTGGATTGATGTCTTTAGCATCATCAAACAATACATCTTGATATTGTGGGTCATATTTTGGATCTCTAAATTCTTCTGAAATAGCATAATTCATCGGAATTTGAAGTCCCCAATCTTTAGGTAATACTTTTCCTAAATTTACGCTGGTTACAACATCATATAACCTTGTTTCTTCCTGACTTCTTTCGTTAACACGTTGTTCCAATGTACCGAAACCTTTGGTTTCCATTCTTCCAGTTAAAGAAACATTGGCAAAATCGGCAAAATTAGCGTCAGCACCAATTACAGCAGCCCATCCTCCTTTATTATCAAAATCTGAAACTCTTAATTCATTAAACCAAATTTCTGCAAACTGATTGGTGGTTGAGTTATTTTTAACTCCCAACATGATGGTTTTAACGTTAGATAAATTAGGATTTCCTTTTACTCTAACTTCATAACCTGTTAATCCTTCAATTGGCGATGGAATTCCAATTGCTGGATACAATAAATTTGGAGCAATTCCTTCTTTAAACCTGAATAATTTAAGATTTGATAAATGTTCTAATAATACCTCAAAATTATTTTCAGATGGCCATATTTCTTGAGCAGTAATAGCTCCAAAATTAGTTATTTTTAAAGGAACTTCTATTTGATAATAATTTTCATTTAAGTCACTTCCTAATCTAATTATTGCGTGTAATTCATCATCTTTAACTAGAGGTTTGGAGACAATTCCCTCAGCATGAATAAACATTTTTAATTGTTTATACATACGTAAGTCCATACTTACATTTTTAAATACGGCTCTAGATTCATTTGGTACCAAATCATTCACTTTTAATAAAAGTGATTGCTCGTTTTGTTTTTGTAAAGTTGTACTTCCTTGTAATATTTCTCTTACAGTACCAGGTGGTAACACATAAGGAACTGGCTGTTTTGTCTCGTTTTCTTCAATATTTACAACTCCTACTTCGAAATTTTGTAAATCTGTCTGAGTTAGATTTTGTGGTGGTTCAATAGCTGGATTTAACGTTTTGGAGAATCTTCTCCAATCACCTCTAACTAATTGTAATTCACCAAACCTCAATACAACTGGTATTTTAAATTTGGTTAAATACATTCTAATAAATCTAATTGAACTAAATCCTGAAATACCATTTACAACCTCATCTGGAGTTGTAACTGGAATTCTAAATTGTAACCATCTAAAATCTTTTTTGCTTCCATCTTCTAAGGTAACTGGAACAATTCTCTCATCAACAATTTTATTTTGACCAACAACTAAATCATTTTTATTTAGTGAAACTTTATATTCATAATAACTTTCAACAGTATTCATCGTTTGATCTCTATTGATGTCTTCTACATCTGGATATGATGTTGCTGATGTTGGAAATGATTCTTTCGAATTATTAGCTGTAGGCGAATTTCCTTCTGTATTATTGAATTGTTTATACCGTGAAATAACAGATGCGTTTTGAGTATCATAATCAGTTGCTCTGAAATAACGATAATTGTCTGAAGATGGATCTGGGCCAAATACGGTTCCAAATTTTGCAGCTTCTCCTGCATCACTTAGACCATCCAATCCTAAGTCTTGATTTATCCTATCCGCATCACTTTCGCTAAAAGCATAAAGTAGCGATTGTTTAGAAGGCACTCTTGCTAAATTAGTTTGGACAGTATTGTTATTACTACCATCTGCTGGAAGACCATTTTCGTACATTTTTTTTCCATCTCTGATAATGTCTTCTGATACATTTCCTAAATTGAAATACAATTCTCCAATTTGATTTTCAGGTGTATTTGGATTTACTCCGTTTGGCAAACCTTCCTCTTGTTTAATTGAATAAGCATTATTATAATATGGATCTTGCATCCAAAACTGAATGTATTCTACATTAGCTTGCTCAAAATCTGTAGTTATTAATGAACGCATAATTCCGCCCCAACGATCTTGTGGATTTGTAAATTTTCCGTTAGACAGATTATTGGTGTCATAATTATAACTTCCTCTTTCTGTTGGAAAATAAGCTAAATCTAAGGTTCTAACAATTGATGATTGAGTAATATCTAAATCTAACTGTGGAAATAATTCAGTGAAATTAACTCTTCGAACTTCAGCTCTTGACATTTCAATATTATCAATATTCTTAGGCTTTAAAGAACCTCCATAAAATAATTGATCAATGGTATACCATGATAATTTAGCTCTGTTTTTTCCATATTGTAAATCATCGGTTAAGGATGATTCTGGAAATTTTTGTGGTGTGCTCGCCAAATACCATTGTGATGGTGCTTTAATATCTAGTGGTGTTTCTGCCCCTTCAAAATCTTCTAAATAAGAGGTTGATTGACCTTCAAATTCGGAAGCTCTTGGCGAACCTGGAAGTAAATAGGCAAAATCTCCACGAACTGAGAAATTAGATGGAACATCTGTATCGATATTCGGTAATTTATTTACCAATTTTGTTAAAAAAGGAACTTCAGTATTATAGTTAGCATTTAAACCAAAAATAGTATTGTTAATTGGTTCATATCCAAAAATGGCCTTTTGGGTTATTGGTTTTTCATTCAAATTTAAAATGGTTGTTCCTGCAATAAATTTATCAGAAAACTTATGCTCAATATTAACACCAAAAAATCTTTTTGATTGTAAATTAAAGGATGAATTATTTTCTACAGAAACTTGTATTGGAGCATCTGATGACGCTAAACTTGGATTGATAATTTTTACACGTCCTATTTGATAATCTACAACATAATCGATTCCTTCTACCAATAATCTGCCTCCTGATGTAACTTTTACAGAACCTTGCGGAACATTAAAGGCACCTAACGGAATTCCGCTGGCACTTTCTGATTTAAAATATCCTTTTAATAAATATTTATCTTTTTCTTGATGATTGTTTTTAGCTTCAGAAATTGTTCTAGTGTACAGTTCATTAAAAACGTATTTATCATCTGCTAGTGAGGTGAAATTTGCTTTTAAATCGGCTCCAAATGGTTCAACCTTTGGAAAAATAACCAATCCATTTTCAGAATCGATGGTGATTCCTTCAACATAATCAAAGAAACCATCACCTTTCGGAATTGGAATAAAACTTCTGTCTAATCTATCTAAGCTAAATAAATTTAATAAGGTTTTATCGGCAATTCCACTTGTAGCAGCTTTTTGTAATACGTTTAATGGAACTCCTGTAGCATCATCTTTATACAAAAGCTCAAATCTAAATCCTTCGGGTTGTATTTGATACGTTCCTAATGCATAAATATTTTTCATCATCAATTTCCATATTGGAACAGATGTGTTGACAATTTCACTTCGCAATAACTTAACAATTATACTAGACGGTGCTGGAACTCCGTCAGAAGTTAATTCACCAACTTTATAAACAGATGAGCTCCCGCTAATTGTATATTCATATGCAACTGCAATAATATCACCATCATTTAAACGTCTATTTAAAGACAAAAATCCTAACTGTGGGTGTAATTTGAATTCATTTGGACTTAATTTACGGGCATTTTCTAACACGGAAAAATCACGACCTTGTAACATTCCTAAAGGCAAAAGTGCAGATGATACAGTTGACACATTTCTTACTGCGCTTCCAGCGGTAAAATAACTTATTAAGCTATTGGCTTCATTGGAAGGATCTTTAGCAGATGGAACCGGAAACACATTCGGATTAAATATATTAACACTTTTGTTTTCAGCTAAATCTGCAAATGCAACAATATTTCTGATATCTTGGGTTACGGCTGTTTTATTGGTTACCCAAACTTCAATCTTTGTTATGTTTACCGCACTATTTATTAACGGGAAATTTGAAAGAGCATTATTATAATTATCTCTAAAATATTGAGAAATAAAGAAGTGTTTATTATCATCATAATCTGTTGTTTGAAGCTCAAATTCATTAATTATTGAACCTCCTTGAGCTGCAACTGTTCTAGTTTGTGATTTTTGTTCAGAAAAAACTACAGAAACAGAGGTGCGCCCAAATTGCAATTCTGATTTTACACCAAATAAACTTTGTGCACCTGAAATCAGTGAATTTTTAACAGGCATACTTACATTACCAACTTCAATTTTTTGAACGATATCATCCTCAGTGGGTGTGTATTCTAATTTTATTAAATTTTGAAAATCAAAAGTTGATTGTGTATCATAATTTGCTGCAACTTTTAAACGTGTTCCAACTTTAGCAGCAATGCTCGCACTAATTTGCTGATCAAAATCAAATGTGACACTTTTTCTATTGTTCTCTGAAACTTGGGGATTATCAACTTTTTGATATAACATTCCCATTTTAATGTTGATAGAACCTTGAGGTTTTACTTCAATTACATTTCCTCCAAAAATGGATTCAAAAAAACTAGAATTCACATAATAAGAAGGCAGTAAATCTTTTTGCTGTGATACGCTATTTTTCCTTTTTCCATCTATAGCGCTTACTTTATCTTTAAAATAAGAAAGCATTTCTTTTTTCTGAGTATATTCATTATACTCTTCTGATGACATATAAACTGGATATTTTATTTCATAATTTCCAATTTTTTCAATAATCATATATTGCTTTAATTCAGCGTCGTAAATAATTTCTTTGGATGATGGAAGTGATAAAAAAAGCTTTCCCTCTTTCGTACTATCAAATGAATACGGTAATATTAATGAGTCTTTATGTATAATTAATGTATCTTCAGAATCTGGAATGATTGGTGGTGGTATTTGGGCATTACTTTTAAAACTGACCAATAATAGTAACAGGAAAATTAATCCAATCAATTTATATTTAATTATTTGTAATTTTTTCAAACTATTATAAATTTTTAAGAGCTATTTTTAATAAAGATTCTATATTGTAATTAGGATTTTCGAGTAAATATTTATCAACTATTTTCTCCGATTGTTTTCTTGCAAATCCTAAAACTTCTAATGCTGATAACGTTTCTTCTTTTACTGTATTGTTTGAAACTAGTGAGATTTCATCCATATTACAGGTTTTAGAAATCTTATCTTTTAAATCGATGATAACTCTTTGGGCTGTTTTTCCTCCAATTCCTTTTGCTCTTTGAATTGTAGTTACATCTTCTGTCATAATTGCTCTCTGAACTTCTTCAGCAGTCATTGATGACAACATAGTTCTTGCTGTAGATGGACCAACACCAGAAACGGAAATTAATAACTTAAAAACTTCTCGTTCTGATTTATCAAAGAAACCAAATAATGTATGAGCATCTTCCTTAATAGAAAGATAAGTGTATAGCTTTAAAACTTCTTCTTGTCCAATTTTTGAGTATGTACTCAGTGATATATGAATCAAATAGCCTAAGCCATTTGATTCAATTACCACATAAGTTGGATTTTTCTCTACAAGTTTTCCAATGATATGATGAATCATTTTATTTCATTAAAAACCAAATGTAAGAAAATTATCCTTGTTTTTTTTGTTTTTCTTGTGCATCAACAACGGCAACGCAAACTACACTTACAATTTCATCAACAGTTGCACCTAATTGTATAATATGTGCCGGTTTTTTTAAGCCCATAATAATAGGTCCAACAGTTTCTACACCAGCTAATTCTTTAATTATTTTGTAAGAAATATTGGCCGAATCTAAGTTTGGAAAAATTAATCCATTCACTTTTTTATCGACTAATTTAGAGAATGGAAATTTATTTTTAAGCATCACCGGGTTCAAAGCAAAATCAACTTGAAGTTCGCCATCAACATTAATTTCTGGCATCACTTTGTGTAAATAAGCAACGGCCTGAGCTACTTTTTGCGAACTTTCAAATTTGGCCGATCCATAGTTTGAATAAGACAACATAGCGATGTTGGGCTCTAAACCAAACATTTTCATCGTTAAAGCAGTCATTTGCGCAATTTTAGCCAACTCTCTTGCGGTTGGGTTCACATTTAAAGCTGTATCCGACATAAAAATAGGACCTCTTTGAGTCATCATAATATTGGTTGCAGCAATTCTTTCTACGCCTTTATCTTTACCAATTAGTTCAAGCATCGGTTTTGCTGATGTTGGATAACTTCTAGAATAACCTGTAACTAATGCATCTGCTTCTGCTTCATTTACCATCATTGCAGCAAAATAATTACGCTCACGCATTAACTTTTGTGCATCAATTAATGTAATTCCACTACGTTGTCTTTTTAACCAATAAGTTTGTGCAAAACGATCTCTGCGCACTTTTTCTACATCACTAAATGGATCTATTATTTGTAAGTTAGCATCAAAATTAATTTCTTTCATTAATTCTATAATAACTTCTTTATTTCCTAATAAAATTGGATGTGCTAATCCATCTTCAAAAGCAATTTGAGCTGCTTTTAATACATTTATTTGATCT
Source organism: Flavobacteriaceae bacterium (assembly GCA_030694835.1). GTDB lineage: Bacteria > Bacteroidota > Bacteroidia > Flavobacteriales > Flavobacteriaceae > JAGXRT01. The sequence goes on from JAUYUF010000079.1 coordinate 18,393, forward strand.
GCTTCAGCAAAAATTACTTTCTTAGGATCTGCTTTTGCTCTATTCATTAACATACGAGTTAACTTATTACCAGTACCTAAACGATCTGCTAATTCTTCTTTATAGGCTTCCCAATCAGTAATTGGTTTTAATGCAACTCCAGAATCCATTGCTGCTTTTGCAACTGCAGGCGGAATTTCAGATATTAATCGAGCATCAAATGGTTTTGGAATGATATATTCACGACCAAACTGAAGATTTTTCTCATTGTATGCAATATTTACTTGCTCTGGAACTAATTGTTTTGCCAAATCAGCCAAAGCGTGTACTGCTGCCATTTTCATTTCCTCATTAATTTTGGTTGCTCTAACGTCTAATGCACCTCTAAAAATGAATGGAAATCCTAATACATTATTAACTTGGTTAGGATGGTCGGAACGACCTGTAGCCATAATAATATCTTTTCTAGTACTAATTGCTATGTCATAAGCAATTTCAGGATCTGGATTTGCCATAGCAAAAACGATTGGGTTTTCGCTCATGGATAAAATCATTTCGGGAGAAACAACATTACCTTTTGATAAACCAATAAATACATCACAGCCATTCATAGCTTCTTCAAGTGTACGTAAATCTCTGGATGTAGCAAATTCTGCTTTTTCTGTGGATAGATTTGGTGCGTCTTTACGAATTACACCTTTACTATCCAACATCACTAAGTTTTCAAGTTTAACCCCTAATTTCACATATAATCTAGAACAAGAAATAGCCGAAGATCCCGCTCCGTTTACCACTACTTTAACTTTATCAATTTGTTTTCCAGCAATTTCAACAGCATTCTTCAATGCCGCTGCAGAAATAATTGCAGTCCCGTGTTGATCATCATGCATAACAGGAATATCTAACTCTTCTATCAATCTTCTTTCAATTTCGAAAGCTTCTGGAGCTTTTATATCCTCTAAATTGATTCCGCCAAAAGTTGGCGCAATTGCTTTAACTGTTTGAATAAATATTTCAACATCTTTTGTATCAACTTCAATATCAAAAACATCGATATCAGCAAATATTTTAAATAACAATCCTTTTCCTTCCATCACAGGTTTTCCTGCTAAAGCCCCAATATCTCCTAATCCTAAAACAGCTGTTCCGTTAGAAATTACTGCTACTAAATTTCCTTTAGATGTATATTTATAAGCATCTTCTGGATTTTTTTCGATTTCTAAACAAGGAGCTGCTACTCCTGGTGAATAGGCTAAAGCTAAATCTCTTTGTGTGGCATATCTTTTTGAAGGCAATACCTGAATTTTTCCTGGTTTTGGTTCTGCGTGATATTGTAACGCATCTTTATAAATTTTACTATCACTCATGATTAAATTTAATTTTTGTTGAATTAACAAAGATAAATGATAAAATCTTAAAACTATCTTAAAATCTACAATTTAACGAAGTTTATATTGCGAATAATGCCAGAATATTTAGTCCTTTTAAGTGGTGATTTTTTGAAGATTTGCATAAAAACATCTTCTGTAATCTCAATCCATTCTTTTTTGCTAAATTTTAATAAATTATTGTCAGAAAAAAACGTTTTTTCTTGATGAAATGTTGAAAATGAATTCCATGGACAAATATCTTGACAAATATCACAGCCAAAAATCCAATCATTTAATTTAAATTGAAATTCTTTAGGTATTTCATTTTTTAATTCAATAGTAAAATAAGAAATACATTGATTAGCTTTTAGATAACCTTCAGTAGAAATAGCATTTGTGGGACACACATCAATACATCTTGTACAAGTTCCGCAATAATTATTTATAAATGGTGTATCATATGCTAAATCCAAATCAATTATTAATTCAGCCAAAAAATGAAATGAACCTTTTTTCTTTTGTAGTAAAAGAGTATTTTTTCCAATCCAACCCAAACCACTTTTTTGAGCCCAAGCTCTTTCCATTACCGGAGCAGAATCTACAAATGCTCTTCCGCTTACTTCTCCAATATTAGTTTCAATAAAATATAATAATTCTTTTAATTTATTTTTTAAGACTTCATGATAATCTTCACCATAAGCGTATTTTGCTATTTTATAAGTTTCTGAAACTTGTTGTTTTTCGGGATAATAATTAAAAGAAAGTGAGATTACAGATTTAGCTCCATCTACCAATAAACGAGGATCCAAACGTTTGTCAAAATGATTTTCTAAATAACTCATTTCACCTTGAAAACCATCCTTAATCCATTTTTCAAAATTCTTTGCTTCTTGTTCTAAAAATGTAGCTTTAGCAATTCCACAACTTTCAAAACCAAGCCTTTTAGCTTCATTTTTTATAAGTTGAGAATATTTAAAGTGATTGTCCATAGCGTATAAAATTAAAAAATCCTGCTAGATTGCAGGATTTATATTTTAAAAATCAATTACTTCAATCTTATTCCTATTGAGTTTTATTTTATTTTCTCGTTCAAGTTGTTTTAGTAATCTAGAAACTACAACTCTTGATGTATTTAAATCATCTGCCAATTCTTGATGCGTAGTATTTAAAGTAGTTGAGCGCATTATTTTTGCTTTATCAGAAAGGTATTTAAACAATCTATCATCCATTTGTAAAAATGCTAAGCTCTCGATAGCCTCAACCATTTCTAATAATCTAAGATGATAACTATCTACCACAAAATGACGCCAAGACTTGTATTTAATCAACCAGTCTTCAATCTTTTCAACCGGAATAAAAACTGCCTCTGAATCTTTTTCTGCAATTCCTCTAAAAATACTTTTTCTTTGATGAACACAATTTACAAATGATATAGCGCAAGTATCGCCACGTTCAAGATAATACAAAACTATTTCATCTCCATTTTTATCTTCTCTAATAATTTTAATAGCTCCATTAAGCAATAAAGGAACTTGAGTAAGTTCATCGCCAACATCTATCATCAACTCGCCTGCTTTAATTTGCTTTAAAGTTCCAACTTTTAATATTTCTTCTATTAATTCTGGTTCAAAAACAACTGAAAAATAGTCATCTAATTTGGCTCTCATCGTTTCTTTTAGTTTACACAAAGTTACAACAAAAAGGACTAACTTTTTATGATGTTTGTAATATAATTCAGTATTACATTAGTTGCTCCAATTCTTGTTTGAACATAATTTTTAGCTTTATCTCCAATTTTTGCTCTCAATAAATCATCTCTTAAATTATTCAAAATATTATTAAATTCAGATTTATTACTAACAGCCAAACAAGCATTTTCAGCAACCATTTCTACAGCTTCATTAAATTTTTGATGTTTGGGACCAATAATAATTGGAATACCATAAGTGGCAGGTTCAAGTATATTATGAATTCCGTTGGTAAAACCCCCACCAACAAAAGCAACATCGGCATAGCTGTATACCTTGGTTAAAATACCGATGGTATCAACTATAAAAATCTGTGCGTTTTTTAATTCATTTTGCTGATAGTTAGAAAACAAAACGCTTTTACCAAGGATGTCTTTTTGCAGTTTTTGAATGGCAATTGGATTTATATTGTGTGGCGCGATGATGAATTTTTCTTCGGATGATGCGCGCTTATTAATATAATCAACCAATAATTTTTCATCATCAGGCCAAGTGCTTCCCGCTACCAACGTATATTTATTATCTTTAAAACTTTCTAAAAAATCCAGCGTATTGTTTTGATTAACTATTTCAAAAACACGATCAAAACGTGTATCTCCACTCAAGGTAACATTTTTAAATCCTATGGAGTTTAGTAATTCTTTTGAGTTATTATCTTGTACAAAAAAGTGACTGAAAAAACTCAATTTATTTCTCATCCAACTTCCGTAACTCTTAAAAAACACTTGATTTTCTCTAAATATTCCAGAGATTAATATCGTTGGAATTTCTTTCT
>JAUYUF010000028.1 GCA_030694835.1 Flavobacteriaceae bacterium
ATTTATCGTAATGCATACTACTGATTCCGTGTTGCTTAGTAGCATATTGTTTAAATTCTTTACCGTAATCCATTTGGCTTGTTTTTAAATTTTAATTTGTAAAGATAAGAACTTTCTACCATATGAAATAGCAATCCTATTTGAGTATATTTGTAGATTATATTTCTATTTATGACACTTTTATTATTTTACTTATTTCTAGCCATTGGTATTTCATTTTTATGTTCTATTGCTGAGGCTGTTTTGTTAACCGTATCTATTCCCTTTATCAAAACTAAGGAAAGAGAAGGTGTGAAGGCGGCTAAAAAATTAAAACACATGAAAACGGAAATTGACAGACCTTTATCAGCTATATTATCGCTTAATACTATTGCTCACACTGTTGGAGCTGCCGGTGTTGGAGCGCAAGCTGTAGAGGTTTTTGGTAATACTTATTTCGGTATTATATCAGGTGTATTAACTTTATTGATTCTTGTTTTTTCTGAAATATTACCTAAAACCATAGGCGCCATTTATTGGAGAGAATTAGCTTTTCCATCAACAAAACTTATTTCATTTATGATTATTATTACCTATCCGTTGGTAATTTTATCAGAATTCATCACTAAGATTATTTCTAAAAATAAAATGGTTCATACAGTTAGTAGAGAAGAAATTTCTGCTTTAACTCACATTGGAACTGAAGAAGGTATTTTTGACAAACAAGAAGGTGAAATTATTCATAATTTGATGAGGTTAAAATCCATCAAAATAAATGATATTATGACTCCAAGAACTGTTGTTTTAGCAGCTTCTGAGGAGATGACTTTACACGAGTTTTTCGCCAATAAAGAGTTTTTGGTGTACTCTCGCATTCCAATTTATGCACATCAAAAAGATCATGTTACAGGTTATATTTTAAAATATGATGTGCTAGAAAAATTAGCAATGAATGAGGGACATTTAAAACTTAAAGATGTAAAACGATCTATATTAGTATGTTATGAAAATTTTACACTGCCTAAACTTTTTGAATTATTACTTACTCAAAAAGAACATATAGCGTTAATTGTTGATGAATACGGCGGAATGGAAGGCATAGCAACCATGGAAGATATTATTGAAACTTTGCTAGGTTTAGAAATAACTGATGAAAAAGATGATCAAATTGATTTACAAGCATTAGCTAGAGAAAAATGGAAAATACGAGCAAAAAAATTAAACTTCAAAATCGAAGAAGATCCTAAAAAACCAGATTTTACTGATTAATGACTTTACCTTTTTTATTAAGCAAACAATTAAAAAAACCAAATGGTTTCTTCGGTTTATTGGTAAGTTTATTGATGAATATAATAAACAAACCGATGTATGCTAAAGCATTAAATTTACTCACTTTTAACGAAGATGAATCTGTTTTAGAAATCGGGATTGGCAATGGAAAAATTTTAAAGTCAATAACTAAAAAAGTACCCAAAGGATTGGTAACTGGAATCGATATTTCTCCAACAATGTTGTTTTTTGCCAAGTGTTACAACATCCGTTTAATTCGGAAGAAAAAGATTCAAATCTTGAAAAAAGATATCGAAAACCTTAATTTTGAGAATGAAACCTTTGATAAAATCATTTCTCTCAACACTATCTATTTTTGGAAAAATCCAACTAAAATATTAGAACAACTCTATCAAGTTTTAAAACCAAACGGTCAAATTCTCTTGGCTTTTAATTCAAAAAGAGAAATGATTAAAAGCGGTTATAATTCAGAAATTTTTACTTTTTGGGAAGTAGAAGAAGTAGAAATCTTATTAAAATCACACCATTTTACTATTGTTAATAGTATATATGAACAATTAAAATTTGAAGATTGTTATTGTGTAATTGCTCAGAAAAACACATAAAAAAAACTCCTGAAAATTCAGGAGTTTTAAAGTTATTGCAGGTTTTTTTATAATTTATTTTTATTAAATCTTATTACTTCTGATGGTAATTAATTGTTTTTATTTTTCTTCCTATTTAACGTATTGATTGATAACCTCCTGAAACTCCATTTTTAGATAACACTAGTTGCCATAGTTGGTTTCGTCTTGTTCTAAATGAAGCTGCTGCTGAAAGTAAGTAAAATTCCCACATTTTATAAAACCTTTCAGAATCCTTACTTTCTATTTGATTCCAATTAGCCCTAAAATTATTATACCATTCCATTAGGGTTTTATCATAATCTACTCCAAAGTTGTGCCAATCTTCCATCACAAAAAGATTTTGTATTCCTGTTCCTATTTGAGCCACTGAAGGAATCAATCCATTTGGGAAAATATATTTATTTGTCCATGGATTGATATTATATGAGGAATTATTACTACCTATTGTATGTAAAAGAAATAATCCGTCATCTTTAAGGCATTTATTAGCAACTTTGAAATATGTTTTGTGATTTTTATACCCAACGTGTTCTATCATTCCAACACTGACAATAGCATCAAATTTTCCATCAAGATCTCTGTAATCCATCAATCTAAACTCAACTGGAAGTCCCTTGGATAATTTCTTGCCAAGTTCTATTTGCTCCTTAGAAACTGTAATCCCAACAACCTCAACTTTATATTTCTCTGCGGCATATTTTCCAAAGGCACCCCAACCACATCCGATATCGAGTACTCGCATTCCAGATTTGAGTGATAGTTTACGACAAATTAATTCTAGTTTATTTTCCTGAGCTTCATCCAAATTTTTAGCATCTCTCCAATAGGCGCAACTATAGTTCATTCTTTTATCTAACATGTTTAGAAAAAGATCATTACCCAAATCATAATGCCTTTCTCCATTATTAAATGCCATTCTTTTAGATTGCAGATTGAAAATTCTTGTTAAAAAAAGCTTGATAAGAATAGATAGCCTAAGCTTTATTTTTTCATCCAAATGAGCCTGTAAGAGTTTATAAATAAATTCGTCCACTTTTTCTGCATCCCACCAACCTTCCATATAGGATTCTCCAAGGCCTAACTCACCTTCTGTAAGAACTTTTTTATAAAATTCATCATTATGCACCTGAATATCCCAAGGATTATTACCATTTATTTGAATTCCGGCAATTCCAAAAATTTCTTCAGTTGTTGTTTTGTATCTATTGCTCATAAAGAAACACTTTTAATTATTTTGAAAAAGTAAAGTATTTTAAAACCGTAAAATAAAATGAAGAGACACTTTTGAAAGGTTATATTTCTAACCTAATAATAGGGAGATAATTTTAAAAAACAATAGAAATCTATATACAAAAGACTTCTTTTATTATCAAAATTTAACATCTCTAAGTTAAACAATATATTTTAAAATTAAAAACATATAAGAAAATTTGTTTTACTTAATTCATAAATTAAAATTATACATTTAATTATAAATCAGCATGTTACAATTTTTTATAACACTAATATTTAACAATCAATGTATTATATTAATTTTTTACTGATTAAAAATATATAAAAAAACTCCTGAGAATTCAGGAGTTTTAAACTTGAAATTATTGGTAATCGGATTGTAATACTATTTATAAACTTCTTTTACAAAATCATCATAAGAAACTTTTTTAGCTTTTAACTTTATGTTTTCTTTAAAGAAATCTAACAATTTTGTACTCATCATTTGAGCTGATAAACGCTTGCGCTCTTCTTCATTGGTTAAAACCTTGTAGGCAATTTCGTCCATTTCTTTATCTGATGGATTCATTTGACCATATTGTGCCATTTGCGCTTTAATTAACTCTATAGTAAAGTTTTTTAAATCTTCAAAAGCAACTTGAATTTTATTATCTGTAATTAATTTACTTTCTATTAACTGGTAACGTAAACCTTTTTCTGAACGATCGTATTCAGCAGCAGCTTCTTCCAATGTCATCGATTTTTCACCAGCAGTATTCAACCATTTGATTAAGAATTCTTGAGGTAAATCAAATTTAGTGTTGGCAATTAAAAACTCTGTAACATCGTTTAATAATTGTTGATCTGAATGTGATAAAAATTGAAGTTCAGCATCTTGTTTAATACGAGCTTTTAATTCATCCGCTGAAGAAATAGTTCCTTCGCCAAACATTTTATCAAATATTTCCTGATTTAATTCTGCTTTATCTAATTTGGTAATATTCTCAATTGTTAAAGTAACATTGATGTCTAAACCATGAACTTCATCATGTTGTACACCCAAAACATATCCCAGTTTATGTTCGTCTTCAAAAAGATCTTTTGTTTGTAACTCAACAACATCACCTACTTTTTTACCTAAAAACTTTTTTAAATTGGTTTTTCCTTTAATATCACTCATGTTGATAGTAGAAGTTTTCTCAATCGCTTTTTCTTCATTCACAAATTTACCTGTTACGGTAGCCTCTTCGGTTACTTCATCCAATAATGACATTTTTCCGTAGCGACTTAAAACGGTATCAATTTCTGAGTTGATTAATTTATCATCGGCTTCAATTTGATAATGAATAATTGAATTTTTAGCTGTTAAATCAATTTCAAAAGCTGGCGCTAAACCGATTTCAAATTCGAAAGAAAAATCTTCACGATCCCATGAAAAATCTGCTTGCTCTTTTGGAAGTGGATTTCCTAAAATATCTAATTTTTCATCAATTAAATATTGATTTAAGGTATCTTGAATCAATTTATTAATTTCTTCAGCTAACAACGCTTTTCCAAATTGTTTTTTGATAAGACCCATCGGAATTTGCCCATTTCTAAATCCAGGAATGTTTGCTTTTTTACGATAATCTTTTAAGCCTTTTTCAACTTTTTCTTGATAATCTGCTCCAGCAATTTCAATTTTGATAACGGCATTTAACGCATCAATACTTTGTTTTGTTATATTCATTTCTTAGTGATTAATTCTATTTCCTTAAAATTGGGTGCAAAATTAGTAATTTAAAATCGGACTTCAAAAGATTAAAGACTTCAATTTCAACTTACTTCTATCTCTTTTTGTTTTCAATCAGTTGATTAAATATCGATTGAAACATAGACAGTAAAACACTGAAAAGAAGCGCATGCCAAAATCCGTCTACATCAAAACCTTTTACTAAATGATCAGCAATTAATATTATTATAGCATTGATGACTAATAAAAATAAACCTAGTGTAAAAACGGTTACTGGAAGTGTAAATAAAATGAGTAAAGGTTTTACGAAAATGCGTAATAAACCTAAAACTATAGCAACAATTAAAGCTGCTTCAGGCGATTCTACATAAATTCCCGGTAAAAAATAGGATAATAATAGCGTTACAAAGGCTGTAAAAAATACTCTTAAAATGGTTTTTAACATTGCTTAAATATTATAAGTTACTATTCAAATGTAAGAATTTTAAAACTGATTTGTTAAAATCTGATTGATTCTCTGCATGAACCCAATGACCAGCGTTATTAATGATGTCAATTTGAACATTGGAAAAATTGGATTTTATAATGTCAAAATCTTCATTAGTAATATAATTTGATGTTGCTCCTTTGACAAAAAGTGTCGGAATTTCAACTTTCTTATCAAACAAAACTTCTTTATATAGATTTTTTATATTTTTTTCAATTGATGATAGATTGAATCTAAAAGCCAACTGTTTATCAGATTTCCAATACAGGTTTTTTAATAAAAATTGCTTAACTCCCTCTTCTTTGATGGTTTCACTCAAGATCTCATCTGCTTGTTTTCTGCTTTTCACTACATTAAAATCAGTTGATTTTAAGGAATTGATTATTTCTTGATGGTGAATTGGATATTCTTTTGGAGCAATATCTACAACAATTAAGTTCTCAACAAATTGTGGATATTTTAAAGCAAAAAACTGAGCTACTTTTCCACCCATAGAATGACCTAACAAATTTACATATTGAAGGTTATGATACAACACATATTTATATACGTCATCAACCATAAGTTCATAATCAAACGCCTCTGCATGAAAACTTCTTCCGTGATTTCTTAAATCAATCAAATGAACTTCAAAATATTCTGCAAAATATTTTCCAAAAGTGTTCCAATTATCACTCATTCCGAAAACGCCATGCAATACCAACAATGGTTTTCCGTTGCCAATAATAGTTGAATGAAGTATCGGATTCACTATAAATTGGCTTTGGATAGTTTGTATAAATACATATTTACGACATTTTCTAAGCCCAAATATAAAGACTCAGAAATAAGCGCATGACCGATGGAAACTTCTAACAATTGCGGAATATTTTCAGTAAAAAATTCAATATTATCCAAACTCAAATCATGACCTGCATTAATTCCCAATCCTAAAGCATTGGCTAATTCAGCCGCTTTAACATAAGGTTCAATCGCTTTAAAATTACCTAAATCGTATTGTTTTGCAAATTCTTCTGTGTATAGTTCAATTCTATCGGCACCAGTTTTAACGGCTGCTTCAATCATTTTTAAATCGGCATCAATAAAAATGGATGTTCGTATGTTATTTCTTCTAAATTCATCAATAACTTCAGTTAAAAAAGCTTGATTTTTAATAGTATTCCATCCTGCATTAGAGGTTAAAGCATCAATAGCATCAGGAACAAGTGTAACCTGAGTTGGTTTTACATCTAAAACAATTTTCATAAATTGCTCTATGGGATTACCTTCAATATTATATTCAGTAGTTACAATCGGTTTTAAATCATAGACATCTTGGTAACGAATATGACGCTCATCTGGTCTTGGATGAATGGTAATTCCGTCAGCTCCGAAATTCTGAATATCTATTGCTACTTGCACTAAATTGGGTGTATTGCCACCTCTAGAATTGCGTAAAGTGGCTATTTTGTTAATGTTTACACTTAACTTTGTCATTTTATAATGAATGTTAATTTTGTTCTTTTTTTGCTTTACAAAGGTAACTTTTTGGTTATTTGCTACAAACTTTCAAAAAACATTTAAAAAAATATGAAATAAAAAAATCCTAAGTTTTTAGCTTAGGACATCATTTAATTAGCTTGAAAACCAGTTAGTCCAAGGAATTCTACTTAATATTAAAACTAAAGCTATACCGTAAAAAAGTGCGATTGTTTTATATTTTTCAATATCAGTAACTTTCTTTTTGTGTTTTGAAAATCCAATTGTAATTAAAGTAATTGCTATAATTCCAATTAAAGGATGCTCTACCAAAGCTTTTCTAAATTCACTGTTTTTCATTACTTCACCCATTCCAACATTTGTCATATTTGCATAATAATCTGATAAGAAAAAAGCAACAAAACCTACAATTAGCTGAACATGAGAAACTATTAATGCAAACAAAGAGATTCTTAAATCTTTTGCACTGAATTTCTTTTTAGCACTTAAGCCAATTATTGCATTTACAATAGCTACTATTAAAATTAGCAACACTAAATAAGCCCAATAAGAATGAATCATTTTAATCATAGTACATCTATTTTTTTAATTAAAGACAAAAGTAGCTTAATTTAATATTCCTAAAATAGATAATTATGTTAAAAAGAATTATATTGATAAATATCTTATATTCGTATTAGAATGAACACTTTTAAATGTATATCAAATGATGTTTGTGTGCCTACTTCAGAAAGCACCATAAAAGAGATTAAACAAATGTTTAAATATCTCGTTTTCACGCATTTACCAGTTGTGGATAATCATCAATATATTGGTTCTATTGCTGAAAAAGATCTTCTTTTATTTGAAAATGATGAGGAAAAAATTAAAAATTATAGTCATCTTCTAGAATTATTCTTTGCAGAAGAAAATATGAGTTGGTTAGAGTTGTTGAAACTATTTGCAACTAATGACACTAATATTTTACCAATTTTAAATAATGAAAAGAAATATATTGGATATTACGAATTAAACAACATACTTCATTTGTTTTATGACACACCTTTTCTCAGTGAAAATGGAGCAATTATTATCATTGAAAAAGAGTTAAAAGGATATTCTTTTAGTGAAATTTCTCAAATTGTTGAATCTAATGATTGCAATTTATTGGGTATGTTTATTTCAGAAGTGTATAATGATAAAGTTCAAATTACCTTAAAAATGGGTTATTGTAATATCTCCTCAATCTCTGAAACTTTTGGTAGATATGGATATCAAATATTAACCAGTTTCCACGATGATGAGTCTCTAGAGAACTTAAAAAATAGATCTGAGTATTTACAAAAATACCTAAATATGTAGTTTATGAAATAGCTATATTTATAAAAATCATTCATCAATTTAATATCAATATTTAATAGGTATATTCCGTTTGAAAAATAATAAACAAATAAAAAATTACGTATGAAAGTAGCGATGTATGGTTACTGTTGTAAAGATGAAACAACTCAATTTTTTGAAGAATATATCCAGTTACTTCAAGAGAAAAAAGTTGAAATGATTTTTGAAATGAAGTTCTATAATCGATTAAAAAAATATCTTTCAATTCCGTTAAACTATAAAACATTCGTTTCTAACAGTGATTTAGACAATTCATTCGATTTCTTTTTCTCATTTGGAGGAGACGGAACTATGCTTCGATCTATTGCATATGTAAGAGATTTAGGAATTCCTATTTTAGGCATTAATACTGGCCGATTAGGTTTTTTGGCATTAGTAAATAAAGATGAATTTCTAGATGCTTTGGAAATGTTAGACAACAAACAATTTACTATTCGAGAGCGTTCGCTTTTACAGGTAAAAACCACTCCAAAAACTAATGAATTATCCCAACTCGATTTTGCCCTCAATGAAGTAACTGTTGGTCGTAAAAACACTTCTTCAATGATAAAAATTACCACTTTTATCAATGATAATTACCTCACATCTTACTGGGCTGATGGCTTAATTGTTGCTACTCCAACAGGCTCTACTGGCTACTCTCTTAGTTGTGGAGGGCCTATCATTACACCAAGTTCAGAAACAATTGTGTTAACACCAATTGCTCCTCATAATTTAAATGTTCGCGCCCTAGTAATTCAAGATGATATCAAAATTACCTTAAGTGTTACGGGAAGAGAAAAAACATTTTTAATGTCTTTAGATTCAAAAACATACACTTTAAAAAACGAAACAGAAATTTTTATTGAGAAAGCACCTTTTAAAATTAAAACGGTTCAGCTAAATCATCAATCATTTTTAAAAACACTTCGCAACAAACTTATGTGGGGCGAAGATCCAAGAAATTAAAATAAATACACTTCAAATACAATTTTTCTGCTATTTAATGGTTATAATCTAACTAATTAAGTCTTTAAAAAGCTAGTTTAAAGAGTAAAAGCAATTAGTTTTTTTTATATTTGCACGCTATTCATCTCTATGGAAAAACAAAGGATCTTATATGTTTTAATTTTTATTTCAACATCACTTTGGGCACAACTGCATGAAGTTGGTTTTTTTGTAGGTGGAAGTAATTATATTGGAGATGTTGGCAATGAAGCATATTTTAACCCAAATCAGTTAGGAGGAGGCATTTTGTATAAAAGAAATATCAATACTAGAATTGCATTAAGAGCAACTTATACACACATTAAACTTGTGGCAGAAGATACTGATGCGTCTAATATTGTACGCAGAAATAGAGGTTTTAAAATTACCAATACTTTGGATGAATTATCTGCTGGAATTGAATTTAATTATTTTAATTATGATTTAACCACTCATGACCAAGCATATACGCCTTATTTATTATTTGAATTAGTTGCATTTAATTATAGTGTTATTACTGATGGAACTGTTCCAAGTAATTATATATATGAAAGAAAAACTTCGTTTGCAATTCCCTTAGGAGTTGGATTTAAAGCGAAGCTATTAGATTATTTTGCGGTAGCAGCTGAGATAAAAGGCAGATATACTTTTGTTGATAATTTAGATTATAATAATCCAAATATTCCACTTTTAAATTATGGTAATCCAAATAGTAATGATTGGTATATCTTTTCAGGAATTACTTTTACATACTCTTTTGGAAGACCCCCTTGTTATATATCACCATCAAACTAATGAATTTAAGAGATCAAATAGACATAAACAAACTCCCCAATCACGTTGCTGTAATAATGGATGGCAACGGACGATGGGCTCAATCACAAGGAAAAGCACGTGTTTTTGGGCATAAAAATGGAGTTAATTCTGTAAGAGAAACGTTAAAAGCAGCTTCTGAATTGGGAATTAAAGCGTTAACTCTTTACGCATTTTCTACAGAAAATTGGAATAGACCAAAAACTGAAGTAGATACTTTAATGAAATTATTATCATCTGCTTTAAAAAAAGAACTAAAAACTTTTCAAAAAAATAACATTAAATTAAATGCTATCGGCAACTTATCTACACTGCCTCAAAAAGCATTTCATGACCTAAGTGAAGTTATTGAAAAAACTAAAAATAATAACCAATTTACATTAACCTTGGCACTAAGTTATGGAAGTAGAGAAGAGATTGTTAAAGCCGTCCAAAATATTTCCAAAAAAGTTGTTAATAATGAATTGATGATTGAAGAAATTGATGAAAATATTATAAATAATCATTTATATACATTTTCTTTGCCGGAAGTAGATTTATTAATCCGAACAAGCGGAGAAAAAAGAATCAGCAACTTTTTATTGTGGCAAATAGCCTATTCTGAATTTTATTTTACAGAAACGCTTTGGCCTGATTTTAAAAAAGACGATTTTTACCGCGCCATAATTGAATATCAAAAAAGAGAACGTCGGTTTGGAAAAACCAGCGAACAATTAAAAAACAAATAGATGAATAAAAATAGATTAGTGCTGTTATTACTTATTTTAATTACAAGCATCGCAGCAAAATCACAAGACTCCATACCTTTTCAAAAAGAAAAAAAATATACTCTAGGAGATTTTACCGTTGTTGGATTACAAAAATTTAGCGAACAAACTGTAAAAGTTTTTACAGGATTGCGTGTTGACCAAGAAATTAAACTTCCTGGAGATAAGCTAAGTAGTGCAATCAAAAAACTATACGACTCTAAACAATTTAGTGAAATTGATGTATATATCTCTAAAATTGATGGAGATGTTGTATATCTAGAATTTAAAGTAGTAGAGTTACCACAATTAAATAACGTTACTTTTAAAGGGGTTAAAAAAAGCAAAGCTAAAGAACTTCAAAAAGAAACTGAGCTAAAAAAAGGTGCAATGGTAACTGACAACTTGATTATCACAACAGAAAATTACATCAAAAACAAATACCAGAAAAAAGGTTTTTTAAAAACGAAAGTTACTTTAGAAACCAAAAAAGACACTTCAGACACCAATACTGTTGATATGTTGGTTTTGATAGATAAAGGAGAAAAAATCAAAATCAAAAATATAAATATCGTTGGTAATGATGCTTTTAAAGATAAAGCCGTTAAAAAAGCGATGAAAAAAACCAAAGAATCATTTTTAGGTCGTTTCTGGAAAGCCTCCAAATATATTGACACTGATTACAAAGAAGATTTAGAAAATGTAATAACTAAATATTCAGAAAAAGGACATCGTGATGCTAGAATTATAAGTGAATCTATTTCTTGGAATGACGATAATACTATTAATGTTGATATCAATTTAGAAGAAGGAAAAAAATATTTCTTTGGTGATATTAAATTTATTGGTAACAAAAAATATACAGATGAACAACTTCATTCAATGCTTAAAATTGAAAAAGGAGATGTTTACAATGGTAAAATATTAAAAGAACGTATTAAAGGAAATAACAAACCAGATTCTGATGATATTCAAACACTTTATTTAAATACAGGTTATTTGTTTGCGCAGGTAAATCCGGTTGAAACTAAAATTGAAGATGATGTTATAGAAATTGAAGTGAGAATTCATGAAGATGAACAAGCTACAATCCGAAAAGTAAGTGTAACAGGAAACGACAAAACTAATGATAGAGTTATTTATCGTGAGTTAAGAACACGTCCTGGAAATCTATTCAGTAAAGAAGACATCATTCGCTCAATTAGAGAAATTGGTCAATTAGGATTTTTTGATGCTGAAACCATATCTCCAGACGTGCAACCAAATTATCAAGACAAAACAGTAGATATAGATTATTCAGTTACTGAAAAAGGATCTAGTCAAATTGAATTACAAGGTGGTTATGGTGGTGGTGCTTTTATTGGAACCTTAGGATTATCTTTTAACAATTTTTCTATCAAGGGATTATTTGATAAGGACGCCTACAAACCACTTCCTATGGGTGATGGACAGAAAATAGCATTGAGACTTCAAACCAGTAAATATTACAGCACTTATAGTTTTTCTTTTTCAGAACCTTGGTTAGGTGGTAAAAGACCAAAATCATTATCCTATTCTATTTATAACTCTCGTCAATATCGTTATGATTATTATACAGGTTCAGTTGATAAAAGTCAAAGAATTAACATTATAGGATTGTCTTTAGGTTTAGGTCAACGTTTAAAATGGCCGGATGATTATTTTACTTTATCACAAAATATATCCTATCAACAATACGATTTAAATGATTATCCAATTGCTACATTTTCATTTAGTACAGGTAATGTAAATAACTTATCTTACGGAATTGCTTTTGGAAGAAACTCAACAGGACCGAGTCCAATTTTCCCTAAATATGGTTCAGAATTTACTGTTGGAGGTAAATTTACATTTCCCTATTCATTAGTTAATGAAAAAGATTACACTTCATTAGGAGATAGTGAAAAATATAAATGGTTAGAATATTATAAATTAAATTTTAAAGGTCGATGGTATACATCTTTACCTGCAAAATTTGTTTTAATGTCTAATATTGAAGCTGGGTTTCTTGGAAATTATAATTCAGATTTAGGAACTTCTCCTTTCGAAAGATATTTTGTTGGAGGTGATGGTATGGCAGCTTTTCAAATGGATGGCCGTGAAACAATTGCGCTAAGAGGATATGAAAATTCACGATTATCATCTTTAGAAGGAGGAACCATTTACAATAAATTTTCTATGGAAATAAGATATCCTGTATCTTTAAAACCAAGTGCTTCAATTTATTTACTAGGCTTTATGGAAGGTGGTAATTCTTATGATGGATTTAAGAAATACAATCCATTTGAATTGAAACGTTCATTAGGAATGGGTATGAGAATATTTATGCCTGCATTTGGGGTATTAGGAATTGATTTTGGTAATGGAATTGATCCACTTCCGGGAACAAATGTAAAATCTGGCTGGCAAACACATTTCATAATAGGACAACAATTCTAATAAAATGCTATATTTGTTATGATATAAAATTTGGCACGGTTTTTTCTTATTTACTTATATTCAATTTTATGAAAAAAATATTTTTATTTATTATAATTTATTCCATAACCACAGGAACTTTAACAGCTCAAAAAGCGCAACGCATTGCATATATTGACGCGGAATACATTTTAGAAAATATTCCAGAATATATAGATGCTCAAGCTAAATTGAATGATAAAGTTAAAAAATGGGAAATTAATTTGGATAACAATAAAAGAGAATTAGAAATTTTAAAAACTGATTTGGCTGCTCAAAAAGTTTTGTTAACCAAAGAAATGATACAAGATAAAGAAGAAGATATTCTTATAAAAGAAAGTCAATTAAGAGAGTTGAGGGATTTATATTTTGGTCCAAAAGGAGATTTATTTTTTTATAGAAAGCAATTAGTTAAGCCTATTCAAGATCAAATGTACAATGCTGTGCGTGAAATTGCAGAGTCTAAGAATTATGATTTTGTTTTTGATAAAAATAGTGATTTAATTATGCTTTATTCTAATAAAGCTTATGATTTAAGCGAGCTTGTATTAAATAATATTACACGAGTTAAGCAAAAAAATGAAAGAGAAGTACAAAGACAAGTAAAAGTTTTGGAAAATAATAGACCTAACAATGTTAATAATTCTATAAACATAACAAGCTCTATTGAGAGAGAAGCTACAAGAATTGCGAGAGAAGAACAACAAAAAGCTATTATTACAGAAAAACAAAGTCAAAGAGAAGAACAAAGACAAAACATCATTAAACAACGTGAAGAAAATCTCAGAAAACGTGAAGAAGCAAAACAACCAGCTTTAAAGAAAAAAGAAGTTAGTACAACATTATCCAAAACAACACAAAAAGTTGATACGGTAAACATAAAAAAAGATTCGTTAGTTGATCTAAAAATAGCTGTTTTAGATTCTATCCAAGTTGAAAAAGATAGTTTAACACCTCAACAAAGAATGATTCTTGATCGACAACTAAAAAAAGAAGCGGCTCAAAAAGCCATAGAAGAAAGACGATTAGAAAGTATTAAACAAAGAGAAGCACAACAAAAAGCATTGCAAGAAAAAAGAGAAAAAGCGCTTAAAGAACGAGAAGAACAAAAAAAGAAAGATAACAATTAAAAAAAGAAATCATTAATTTAAAAATAAGGAATTTACAATGAAAAATTTAAAATCACTTTTATTAGTAGCAGTTTTAACCATAGGTTTCATGAGTTTATCTCAAGCGCAAACTAAAGTTGCACATCTAAACTTCGATGAATTAATTTCTTCAATGCCTAAAACTAAAGCATTAGAAGCTGATTTAGAGAAGCTTAAAAAGAATTATGATGATGAAATTAAAGCTGCAGATGTTAAGTTAAAAGCTAAGTTAGAAAAATATAACGAAGAAGCTAAAGCTCAAACTCAACAAGAAAATCAAAAAAGAGCTCAAGAAGTACAAGCTGAAGAGCAAAAAATTTACACTTCTATTCAAGCTGCAAACGAAGATTTACAACAACGTAAAGCTGAAGGTTTAAATCCAATTATCGAAGAAGCTCGTAAAGCAGTATCTGCAGTAGCAAAAGAAAAAGGATTTGCCTATGTTTTAGATGTTTCAACACTTTTGGTTGCTGATGGAACAGATTTAATGGCTGATGCTAAAGCTAAATTAGGAATTAAATAATTTACTTAAAATTCATAAACAAATCCCGCAATAGCGGGATTTTTTTTACATTTGATTTTATGAGCAATAAACCTATTGGCTTTTTTGATTCTGGTGTTGGCGGAACTTCTATTTGGAAGGAAGTTAATTTGCTTTTACCAAATGAAAATACTATTTATTTAGCTGATAGTAAAAATGCTCCTTATGGAGAAAAATCAAAAGAGACCATATTAAGTTATAGTATCAAAAACACTGAATTTTTGTTAGAAAAAGGATGTAAACTAATTGTTGTTGCTTGTAATACTGCTACAACAAATACTATTTCAAAATTAAGATCTATGTATGATGTTCCTTTTATAGGAATTGAACCTGCCATTAAACCAGCCGCTTTACAATCTAAAAATAATGTTGTTGGTATACTCGCTACAAAAGGTACTTTAAGTAGTGAACTATTTGCCAAAACTTCCGAAAAATTCGCATCAGAAATAACTATTATAGAGCAAGTGGGAGAAGGGTTAGTAGAATTGATTGAAAGCGGACAACTTAATTCGCCAAAAACTAAAGAACTTTTAGAAATTTATATTAAACCAATGCTAGAACTTAAAACTGATTATATTGTTCTAGGATGTACCCATTATCCGTATTTAATTCCTCAAATTAAAAAAATTGTTGGAAATGGAGTTTCTATTATTGATTCTGGAGAAGCTGTTGCTAAACAAACTAAAGCAATACTTTTAAAAAATGATTTATTAAATTTAAGTGCTAAAAAAAGTAACCATCAGTTTTATACAAATACCAATACTGAAGTTTTAAAAACTATTTTAGGAATAGTTCCAGAAAATACTACAATTGAGTTTGCTGATTTTTAATTATTGGTACCACTTTGCATAAAAAACATAATTCTCTGCTATACGTTCAATTTCGCCTTCTAATAATTCAATAGAAATATCTTTCACTTTTTTGGCGGGAATTCCGGCATAAATACTTCCAGATGCTACTTTTGTTCCTTTGGATAAAACGGCGCCAGCAGCTATAATCGAATTACTTTCAATAATACATTCATCCATAATAATAGCTCCCATTCCTACCAAAACATTGTCATGAATTGTACAACCGTGAACTATGGCATTATGCGCTATTGAAACATTATTTCCAATATTAGTTGGATGTTTTTGATAAGTTGCATGTATAATTGCTCCGTCTTGTACATTTACTTTATTTCCCATTTTAATATAATGCACATCACCTCTAATAACAGCATTGTACCAAATACTACAATCATTTCCCATAACAACATCTCCAATAATAACTGATGTTTCAGAAACAAAACAATTCAATCCAAATTGAGGTTTCTTTCCATTGAGTTCTTTAATAATCATGTTTTTTTTAATTTAAAGTATTCTTGTCTTATTTATTATTACTCTTTAAAACCAAGCTGAATTATTTTTTCTAATAATTTCATAGTTCTTCAATTTTTTGACATTATAAATGAGTCATAAGTATTTCAAGTTAAGATTTCTGCCTCTTTGATAAATCTGACCCTATAGATTTGCAAAGGTTATTATAACCTGAGTTCGATATAAGAAAAGTGTAAATATTTTAGTGTAAAAGTAGAATTATTAGTATATTTAAGTGTTGATAATCAAATATTTAACTAATAACTCTACTTATGATTTCTACTGATAAAATTACTAAAATATTCTGTTCTGTTGATGATTTTTGTAAAGTTTTTGAACCTGCTTTACAGAAAAGACAAATTTCGACGGGAAAAATGACCAGAAATAAAAAATTCATAATGTCATCCAGTGAAATAATAACCATCACCGTGTTATTTCATTTAAGTGGTTTTCGCAATTTTAAACAAATGTAATAATTTTAAGTAGGTTATAGCCTTCTTTTGGGATTGTTACTCAATGTGATTAGT
>JAUYUF010000038.1 GCA_030694835.1 Flavobacteriaceae bacterium
ATTTATAGGTGCTGATGATGTATGTTTAGTTTTAGGGGACAATATTTTTTATGGACATGGACTAACAGAACTACTTCAAAAATCTGTTAAAAATGTTTCAGAAGATAAAAAAGCTACGGTTTTTGGTTATTATGTAAGTGATCCTCAACGTTATGGTGTAGCTGATTTTAATAAAGAAGGCAAGGTGTTAAGTATAGAGGAGAAACCTTCTAATCCTAAAAGTAATTATGCAGTTGTTGGGTTATATTTTTATCCTAATTCAGTGGTAGATATTGCAAAAACCATTAAACCAAGCACAAGAGGTGAGTTAGAAATTACAACTGTTAATCAAGTATATCTTCAACAAGATCAACTACAGGTAGAATTAATGGGTAGAGGATACGCTTGGTTAGATACGGGTACCCACGAATCTTTATTAGAAGCTTCTAATTTTATACAAACAATAGAAAAAAGACAAGGTCTTAAGGTAGCTTGTCTAGAAGAAATTGCTTATGAAATGGGATACATTAATAAAGTTAAATTAGTTGCTTTGGCAAAACCACTAAAAAATAATGAATACGGACAATATTTAATAAGATTATCCGAAAAAGAAAGAAATATTTAAAAAGTTATCTATTTATAAAATAAATAGAATATTAAAATTATTTTTACAGAAATTAAAAATATTAATTATATGAAATACTGGATATTAGTATTGATTTTAACTTTTTCCATTTTTAGTACTCAAATAATTGTGGCACAAGATATTGATAAAAATCAAATATCTAAGGTTGATATTGATAAGTTATCAGATGAACAAATAGCAAGTTATTGGGAGAAAGCAAAAAAAGAGGGATATACTCTAGACCAATTAGAGATAATAGCTAAATCTAAGGGTATGTCAACTTCACAATTTTTAAAATTGAAAAAGCGAATAAATGAGCTAAAAAATGAAAATATAAAACCTAACAAAAATAATTTATCAGATAAAGAAAATAAAATACCTGAAATTAGAGATGATTCAGAAGAAATTTTATTAGAGAAGTTTGGATTAAAGGGTAATAATTTTGAGAAAAAAAGTAAAAATTTATTATTTGGTTTTGATTTCTTTAATAACTCTAATATATCATTTACACCTAATATGAATTTAGCAACTCCAGCTAACTATCAAGTAGGGCCTGGTGATGAGTTTTTGATAGATATTTGGGGAGCATCTGAAAATAATTATAAAAAGATAGTTGATAGAGAAGGCTCCATACGCATTGAAAATATTGGACCAATTTATGTTAGTGGTTTAGCTATAGATAAAGCTAAAGAAAAGATTATTTCTTATTTAAGGAAAATATATAGTGGAATAGGAGCTCCTAACACAAGCTATAGTAAAGTATTTGCCAATGTTTCATTAGTTGGTGTTAGAACTGTTCAGGTAAATATTATTGGAGAGGTTAAAACCCCTGGTACGTACTCAATAAATGCATTGTCTACAGTTTTAAATGCTTTATATGCAGCAGGAGGTCCGACGGAGAATGGAACTTTTAGAAACATTAAAATTATTAGAAGTGGCTTACCTTATGAAGAATTTGATATTTATAAGTATTTAATAGAGGGTTCAGAAAAAGGAAATGTAACATTACAAGACCAAGATATAATTATTGTACAACCCTATTTAAGTAAAATAGAAGTAGTTGGCAATGTTAAAAGACCAGGTTTTTATGAAATGAAACAAGACGAAACTATTGATAATCTTATCCGTTTTTTTGGTGGTTTTACGGCATCTGCTTATCATGAAAGAATTATAGTAGAACGTGCGAATGGAAAGCAGAAAACAGTTAGTGAAATTGTTCTAGAGGAAAACAGAAATTTCCAATTAAAAGATGGAGATAAAATTACTATAGGAGAAATAATTGATCGTTACGAAAATAGGGTAAGCATTGGTGGTGCAATATACAGACCTGGAACTTATGAATTATCTAAAGATTTAACTTTATCTAAGTTAATAGAAAAAGCCTCTGGAATTAAAGACGAAGCATTTTTGGATAGAGGAATTATTTATAGAACACTTGAAGGCATCAAATTAGAATTGGTACCATTTTCAGTTAAAAATATTCTTGACAAAACAGCGGATGTAATTTTAAAAAGAGAAGATAGTATTCATATATTCGATAAAAAAGATTTAAAAGAAAAATACACGATAAGTATTGATGGTGCAATAAATAAACCACAAACAATTGATTACATTGAAAAAATGAGAATTGAAGATTTAATTGCAATTGCTGGTGGATATAAAGAAGGTGCTGATGTTGAGGTTATTGACATTTCTAGAAGGATATCGGATGGAAAGTTTATTAAGATTAGTAAAAATATTAGAAAATCAAGTTCAAGTAATTTAATAATAAATGAAAAAGACAATTTTTATCTTGAACCATTTGACATTGTTTCTGTACGTTATGTAAAAGGATATTCAATCCAAAAGAATGTTACAATTGAGGGAGAAGTTAATTATCCAGGGAATTATTCAATTTCTGATAAAAACGAAAGAATTTCGGACTTGGTTAAAAAATCTGGAGGATTTTCTCCATATGCATATTTAAAAGGAGCTACTTTAACAAGGAAAGTGGCAAATACAACTGAAAAAACTCAACTTAAAATACTGTATAATTTAATTGAGAAAGATTCTATTGCTAAAGATAAAAAAGACAAAACAGAAGAGAAGGACATAAAAAAAGGATTAGATTTAGATGAAACAGACTTTAAAATAGGTATAGATCTCGATTTAATTATGAAAGTTGCTGGAACAAAATCGAAATACGATTTAATTTTAAATGAAGGTGATGTTTTAAATATTCCTTCCGAAAAACAAACTGTAGAAATTAGAGGAGAAATATTATCTCCATCTCTTATTCGTTTTGATAAAAACAATTCATTTAGAGATTATATTAATAATTCTGGTGGTTTTTCAGATAATGCAAAAAAGAGAAAAGCATACGTTATTTACGCTAATGGAGACATAAGAAGTGCCAAGAATTTTCTTTTTTTTATTTCATATCCTAAAATTGAACCAGGCGCTTTAATTCTTGTTCCTCAAAAACCTGAAAACAATTCTAAAATGACATTTCAGGAAATAATTGGGTTGACTTCTTTAATCTCCACCTTAGGTATTTTAATTAATACATTGGTTGTAAAATAAATAGCAATAATCATGAATCCTAATAATAACTTAACGAATAAACATAATGCAGAAAGTGAAATTGATTTAATTGCTTTATCAAAAAAAGCATGGGAAAATCGAAATATTATTATAAAAACGACCTTATGGTTTATGTTGTTTGGATTTTTCGTAGCGATTTTAACCCCAAAAGAATTTACAGTTTCTACAACTATGGTTCCCCAAGTAGCAGATGGGAAAAAAATTGGAGGGAACCTAAGTGGTTTAGCAGCCATGGCAGGAATTAACTTAGGAAGTATGGGTGGTGATTCAGGTATATCCCCAACTCTATATCCACAAATTATCAACAGTATCCCATTTCAAAAAGAGCTGTTACAAACCCCCTTATCTTTTATAGGATTTAAAGAAAAAATATCATTTGCAGAATATTATATTAACTATCATAACGATGGAATTATTGGAACTTTTAAAAAATACACAATTGGTTTACCAGGCGTAATTTTCAAAGCATTAAAAGGAACCCCTAAAAATAATTTTCCAAGTTTGACTCATGAGGGTATTTACTTAATTTCTGAAGATGAAAAAGAACTAATAGAAACGTTAAATGAACAGATTGGAATTGATGTAAACATTAAAGATGGATATATTACTATTTCTGCTACCATGCCAGAAGCGCTAGCAGCAGCAGAGTTAGCTAAAAAGACACAAAATTTGTTACAACAGTATATCATTAATTTTAAAATTCAAAAATCTTCTGATCAATTAAAATTTATTGAAGAGAGATTTCTTGAAAAAGAACTAAAATTTAAATCAAAACAACTTCAGCTTGCTCGTTTTAGCGATCGTAATCAATTCGTTAATTCGGCTCAAGCACAAACAACCTTAGTAGGTTTGCAATCAGAATATGATATAGCTGAGAAAGTATATTCAGAACTTGCTAAGCAATTAGAAACTCAACAATTACAGGTTAAAGAAGATACTCCTGTTTTTACAATTCTAAAACCGGTGGCGGTTCCTGTTAAAAAAACTAAACCAGATAGGATACTTATTTTGCTTGTTTTTACTTTTTTAGGTTTTATTATCGGAACAAGTTGGGTTTTAGGCAAGGATTATCTGAACACTTTAAGAAATCATTGGAAAAAAATTGGCGTAATTTAAATTAATACTTCTATGAATTGTAAAGTACATAGTTAGTACTACGAAGTTATGGCAATAATAGTTTCACTTTTTAAAACAGAACAAAAAGGAATCAAATTATTTATAATAGAATGTATAAAATATTAGTGACAGGTTCCAAGGGACAGTTAGGATCAGAACTTCGAGAATTATCATGTGGTTTTCAGCAATATCATTTTTTTTTTACTGATATTGAAGAATTGGATATTACTAATAAAGCTAGAGTTCAAGAATTTATATCCGTACATCAAGTAAATGCCATAATCAATTGCGCAGCCTATACAAATGTTGACAAGGCAGAAAGTGAACTAGCAAAAGCGTATGAAATAAATCATTTAGCGGTTAAATATTTGGCAGAAGTGTCCATCGAAAATAACTGTAAATTGGTTCATATATCTACCGATTATGTTTTTGATGGTATACAATCAATACCTTATTTAGAAACTGATAAAACCAATCCGCAAGGTGTATATGGTAGTTCAAAACTTGCAGGAGAGCTTGCTATGATACATGTTAATCCTTTAAACTCGATTATCATTCGTACATCATGGGTTTATTCAACATTTGGAAACAATTTTGTTAAAACTATGATGACTCTAGGGAATACTCGAGATGAAATTAATGTAATTGATGATCAATTTGGCTCACCAACTTATGCTATGGATTTAGCACAGGTAATTTTAGAATTACTTCCAAAAATCAATAACAGCAATGTTGAAATTTATCATTTCTCAAATGAAGGCGAGTGTAGTTGGTTTGATTTTGCTACTGCTATTTTTCATTTTGCCAATATTAATTGCAAAGTAAATCCAATTGACACTTCTCAATATCCAACGGCAGCTAAAAGACCTCCTTATAGTATCCTTAATAAATCTAAAATAAAGGAAACTTATAAGATTGTAATTCCTTTTTGGAAGGATTCTTTAAAAGATTGTATTGGGAATATGAATAATTTAAAATAATTAATAGAAGTTAATTATGATTACAGAAATGATTTTAAAGTATAGAGTAAGTACATTAATAATTGCGTTTGCAACTATAGTTTCATCATGGTTTGACTATATTTACCAAAAGGGTCTCAAAGGGCAATTTAAGCTCATAATCTAGACTTTTGTATGGAGATTGTTAAAAGAATTGAACAAGCTAATTCGGCAATTAAAGTATTATGAGTTATTAAACTGTCAATAATAATAATCAAACCTGAAAACAGCTGGCAGAAAATTAAAAAGGAAACAAAACAATTTTATTTAGACTATTAAATATTGGCAAAACTCTTAACTTGAATATTAAATAGGATTTTATGTAAATAACAATTTAAAATCCTGAAAACAGAAACACGTATCAATTGATAAATAAAATTATAATACATAAAGAAAAAGGTTTTTTCTTAATATCACAGGTCTTTATTGCTATTATTGGTTTAGTAGTGGGTAAAATTATTGCGATTTATTTTCCACCTGAAGAATTCGGATTATTTAATTTGCAATTTGCTACGTATTTATTTTTCTTTTCACTTTTAGTTTCACCTTTTATACAATACGTAAAAGTAACTACTAAAACTCTTATGCCCAAAATAGGATATCAGAATTTTTTATACTTACTGGTTATTCTGATAATTGTTTTCTATTTTTTCTTGATTATCGCATTCAATTTTTATTTTGAAATGCACTTTTACTTGTATATTATATTAGCCTTGATGATTATTTCAAATGTGTTTTATAATATTCTATCTGATTATTTCAACTTACAAAACCTTTTGGTATATTTTTCATTTATCAATATAATAAAGAGTTTAAGTGGTTTAATTTTTATAGGGGCATTATTTTATTTAAGTTATCAGTATTCTGAAGGTGTATTAGTTTTGTGGATTATTCAAATTGTCGGATTTATTTTTGGATCTATTTTTTTTTACCATTTGTATCGAATCAAATTCTCTAATGTTTTTAGCATTTCATTTAATAAATTAATAAAAAATTATGCAAAATATGCTTGGCCTTTAATGATGCTTTCATTTTGGTCTTGGATTATTAGTTTTTTTGATCGTTATGTAATTGAATATTTTATAAATATTAAGGAAGTTGGAATTTACAATGCCAATTATGCAGTAGGATCAAAATTTTTTTTATTATTAAATCCGATTTTTTTAACCTTGTTAACCCCTAAGATTTATACAGTTTGTAAAATAATTGAGAAAAAGCAAGTTATCAATAAGTACGTAAAACTTTATATAGTTTTTTCAATTCCAATATTAATAACTGTATATTTTTTTAGTGATTTAATCGGCAGATTACTCCTTTCAAAACAGTATGAATCAGGATTTTATATAATCTTTTGGATTGCTTTTGCTTATTTTTTTATGACTTTAGTTTATTTATACGAAACTATATTTTATGCAGAGGGTAAAACTAAAATAATTTTATTAAGTAACATTTATGCGGCGGTTATTAATATATTGTTAAATGTTTTATTAATTCCAATTTATGGTTTGAATGGGGCAATTATTGCCAATATCACTTCATTTATTATTAGATTTATAGTTATTAAAGTTTA
>JAUYUF010000050.1 GCA_030694835.1 Flavobacteriaceae bacterium
CCAAGGAAAAACCGCAACAAGGAACCGTGGTAGCTGTAGGAAATGGAACTAAAGATGAACCCATGACAGTTAAAGTTGGTGATACAGTTTTATACGGAAAATACGCCGGAACTGAATTAAAATTTGAAGGCGAAGATTTCTTAATTATGAAAGAAAGTGATATTTACGCTATTATATAGCTTTAAGCAACAAGCAATAGGCTAATGAGAGATTTCAAAAAATATGATATATGGCAATTAAGTCATTCGTTAACTTTAGAAATTTATAAAATCACTCATAATTTTCCTAAAGAAGAATTACATGGCATCATCAGTCAAATACGCAGAGCTTCTTCAGCAGTTCCAACAAATATTAGTGAAGGATGTGGTAGAAATAGCGATAAAGAATTTAATCAATTTCTGAATATTGCGCTAGGATCGGCAAACGAAACTGAATATCTATTAATCCTATCAAAAGATTTGAATTATATAACTGAAGAAAAATTTGAGATTCTTAAAATAAATATTAATCACATAAAAAGTAAAATTTACAATTTAAAACAAGCTTTAAGTAGTAAATCATAAAATAAATAAATAACAATTCGCAGTTTGGTTTAGCATAATGCATAAAGCCTACTGCATAAAGCAAAAAATTATGGCAAAAGATATAAAATTTGATATTGAAGCGCGCGATGGAATTAAACGTGGCGTTGATGCTTTAGCCAATGCGGTTAAAGTAACCTTAGGTCCAAAAGGAAGAAACGTAATTATTTCTAAACCTTACGGTGGTCCAACCATCACCAAAGATGGGGTGACTGTGGCAAAAGAAATTGAATTGAAAGACCCACTAGAAAATATGGGCGCTCAAATGGTAAAAGAAGTCGCTTCTAAAACCAACGATTTAGCCGGTGACGGAACCACAACTGCTACTGTTTTAGCACAAGCAATTGTTAAAGAGGGATTGAAAAACGTTGCTGCAGGTGCCAATCCGATGGATTTAAAACGCGGAATCGACATCGCTGTTGCTGCCATTATTAAAGATTTACAAAAACAATCACAAGAAGTTGGAAACAATTCTGAGAAAATAAAACAAGTAGCCGCTATTTCATCCAACAATGATGATTCAATTGGCGATTTAATTGCACAAGCTTTTGAAAAAGTTGGAAAGGAAGGCGTTATCACCGTTGAAGAAGCCAAAGGTACCGATACTTATGTTGATATTGTTGAAGGAATGCAATTTGATAGAGGTTATTTATCTCCTTATTTTGTGACCAATGCCGATAAAATGATTGTTGATTTAGACCATCCGTATATTTTATTGTACGAGAAAAAAATCAGCTCTTTAAAAGAATTACTTCCAATTTTAGAACCGGTGGCACAAAGCGGAAAACCATTATTAATCATCGCAGAAGATGTTGACGGTGAAGCATTAGCCACTTTAGTGATGAACAAATTACGTGGTGCTTTAAAAATATCAGCGGTAAAAGCTCCCGGATTTGGTGATCGCAGAAAAGCAATGTTAGAAGATATCGCAGTGTTAACAGGTGGAAATGTCATTTCTGAAGAACGCGGATTTACACTAGAAAATGCAACCCTCGATATGTTGGGAACTGCTGAAAGAATAACCATCGACAAAGACAATACAACCATTATTAACGGAGCTGGAAAACATGAAGACATCAAACTAAGAGTCAATCAAATTAAATCTCAAATTGAAACTACCACTTCTGATTACGACAAAGAAAAACTACAAGAACGCTTGGCAAAATTAGCCGGTGGCGTTGCTGTTTTATACGTTGGCGCACCAAGTGAAATAGAAATGAAAGAGAAAAAAGACAGAGTTGATGATGCACTTCACTCAACCAGAGCGGCTGTTGAAGAAGGTATTATTCCTGGTGGTGGCGTAGCTTTTATAAGAGCAAAAAATGCTTTAAAATCATTAAAAGCCAATAATGCCGATGAACAAACTGGTTTCAATATTATTGAAAGAGCCATTGAAGAGCCCTTACGTCAGATTGTTGAAAATGCCGGCGGCGAAGGTTCGGTAGTGGTTGCCAAGATAATTGAAGGTAAAGGCGATTTTGGTTACAATGCCAAAACCGATGAATATGTAAATATGTTAAAAGCCGGAATTATTGACCCTACTAAAGTAACCAGAATTGCCCTGGAAAATGCGGCTTCTGTTGCGGGAATGATTTTAACTACTGCTTGTGCATTAGTTGATATTAAAGAAGAATCTCAAGGTGGAATGCCTCCAATGGGTGGTGGAATGCCAGGGATGATGTAAAAAATACAATCCTAAAAATCCCGATTTTATCGGGATTTTTTTATGTTCAGAAGTGATTAATACTAAAAAAAATAGAAGCAGTTGAGCTTAGGCTTGTTTAAAATATTCTTCTTACTTTCGACTCAATCAGAGGTATTCTATAGAGTTATTTTAATTATAAATCACATCTAATTTGATTTCTTTAACATTTTAATACTTAAATTTCAAACATTTAGCAAAAAATCATATATTTGAGATGCTATAAAAAATGAAGAATTGCTCTGAGATTTCTGATATATTAAGCAAAGAATAAAAAAGATAGAATGAGCTATTAACTGTGCTAAAAATTTATCCTAACACACTTTACTTTTTAGCTTGACAAGAAGGAATAATAATGTGGATGTAGACGAAAATACAAAGTATAAACTCAACTTAAAATATGGAACCAAAATCAAGATTTTTAAAGACTGTAATTTTTCTTATGATCTGCATAAGCACATCTGCACAAGACACTCCTTTAATATTTACAGATGTAGTTCAAGTAGATAGTATTATTTCAAAAGACATTCTTTATAATAGAGCTAGGGCGTGGCTTAATGATGTTTTCATAGACTATAAAGAGGTCTCCCAAATCCAAGATAAAGAAGCGGGAGAATTATCAGTGAAAGGGATTATTTTTACTCGTTATTTAAAAAATGGATTTGGGACACCAGTTTCTGAATGGCCGTGCAATGTTAGATGCAAAATTACTATTTGGGTGAAAGACGGGCGTTATAAATTTGAATTTTCAGACTACTATGATAGATGTAGTAGTTTGGAAAGTAGTAGTCTTGGACAATTAACAAGTAAAGAGATTTTGGAAAGTAGATATAAATGGCAAAAAAAGATAATTAATGAAAATTGGAACGAAGCCAAATTGGGTGCAACTAACAAAACAAAAGAATTGATTATATCATTAAAAGAAGCGATGAATAAGGGTGAATCAGATACTAATAATTGGTAATAATTGTGTATTCAGCCTATTCTTAATCCCAAAAATATCTTGCTTGTGTTTTTACCCTCAAATTCATCCTAAAATATACCAAATGAAAATATTAGAAAACTTGAAATTAGATAAATGGTATGGAATTGTATTATATCTTGGAGTACTATTAATTGCATCGTCTTTTATTTTTAAACCTGAATTCTTAAAAGAAAAACATCTATTTGGATTAGGAATAGGAATGATATTAATTGGAATCGCATATTGGATGTCTGAGAAACACTTGAGTGAGATTGCATATGGAGGAATATTATCAACTCAAATTATCAAACACAATTTTGTTTCAATAATATTGATAATCTTTGGAATAGGGTTTATTGGTTTATTTGGATTTAAACTTTTTCTAACACTAATTTAGAACCTTCTAAGTTTAATAAATCTCCCATGCTGCCACACGAATCCTTTCGTGTGGCTAATAATCAAAGGAATAAAATTACTATATTTAACAAGTGGTGTTAATCAAGTAAAGATGAGTAGAAATTATAAATTTCATAATCTGGAAGGTTTATATTTTATAAGTTTTGCTGTTGTTGGCTGGTTAGATGTATTTATCAGAAATAAATACAAGGATTTATTTGTTGAAAGTTTAGTGTATTGTCAAAAAAATAAAGGATTACAAATTCATGCATGGTGTATTATGACCAGTCATGTACATTTAGTTTTTAGTAGCACTAATGGTCAAAAACCAGAATTATTGATTGGTGATTTAAAAAGGTTTACTAGTAAATCTATAGTAAAATGTATTGCTGAAAACCCAAATGAAAGCAGAAAAGAATATTTGTTAGATTTTTTTAAAAAAGAAGCAGAAAAAAGCTCAAATGTAAGACATTACCAGTTTTGGAGACATGATAATAAACCCATTGAGCTTTGGAGTAACAAAGTTATAAAACAAAAAATAGATTATACTCATAACAATCCAGTTGAATCAGGTTTGGTTTTTAAACCAGAAGATTATGTTTATAGCAGCGCTATTAATTATACCGGAGATAAAGGTTTGATTGAAGATGTTATTGTATTTAGAATGTTTGATGTTTAGTGGAGAAGAACCACACGAAAGGATTCGTGTAGAGTGGAGTACCACACGAAAGGATTCGTGCGGTAGCGGGGGGGGACTATTGTTTTACAATCAACTTTTAACATTTAACTTTCAAACATTTAACAAAAACACTATATTTGATATGCATAGAAAAGGCAGAATTGCTATAGAATTTCTGTACTATTAGGCATTAAACAAAATTGAGATAAAATGAGTTATAAATTTACAAACTTTGACGATAAAGAATATTTCAATAAAAGTACAACTTCAGAAGTCAAATCTTTAATTTACAAAATTAGACAAGACGCTTCGAATTCACCATTTTTAAATTTTGATATCAGTGAATTAATATTAAGCCATTTCCATATACTTAATTCAAATTATAATGAAAAAGAATTACGTGAAATAATATCAAATGCTGTTTGGTATTTTAAAAAAGGAAACAAAGATGATGTTTTCAAAAATATAATAGACAAGATAAATTTACCAGATAAAAGGAATTGAAAAAAATGTAAAAAATTTTATACTTTAATAATATGCTAGAAATTATATTAATCTTTGTTTTTGTAATATTTTTAGGTGTTCTGTTAGCACTTACAGATGATGGAAAGAAGTTTAACGGACAAAAAAATATTGATTTAGGTATTAATAAGAGAAATACTGAAAATATAGAAGGATTTTCCTATACAATCCGACACATAACTTCTCAAGGATTAATAGCCATTGATGATAACTCTGAACAAATAATTATAAAAAAAGGGGTAAGTGGGAAAATTTTGAAATATTCTTATTCAGACATATTAAGTTGTGAAATAATTGAAGACGGGGTTACTACTTCCGTAAAATCAACCAAAAGAATTCTTGGTGGTGCTTTAATAGGAGGAGTTTTAGCTGGAGGTGCTGGTTTAATTGTTGGAGGTCTTTCTGGTCAACAATTACAAGAAAAAGAAATTAAAAGTTTAGATCTTAAAATAGTGTTCTTAGATACTTCAAATCCTAATTTTACACTCAGATTTTTTGATGCTTATCTTGATTCCAACAAGTTAAGAAGAAGTATAAAATTATCTGACACGACCTTTCAGCATGTTTTAAATAAATCAATTGAAAACTTAAAAAAATGGAAAGATGTTATAGAAATAATTATTGAAAAAAATGACAGAAAAGAAGTGAAAACTACTGAAAAAAATGAAAAAAATTTAAATTTACATGAAGAGATATTAACGTTAAACAAAATGAAAAATGAGGGTATAATATCTCAAATTGAATTTGAAAAACTTAAAGCTAAAATTATCGAATGAACGCTACCTATATTTAACTGGAATGATATAGAATAAACACAAAAAAAACGCTGAATTATCAGCGCTTTTTTTATTTAGAGAACTATCTTAAAATCTATGTAAGTTCAAAAGATTAGTCATTTTTAATGACCATGTCCATCATGATTTTCTTCAACAAATGTTGAATCAGCAGGCATTTCTACCTTTTTAAGCTCCATTCCGCATTCGCAATTTCCTGGCTCACTATATTCTTGACATTTCATATCACACATATAAACATCATTCATTGCCATTTCTGGACTAACTTCAACTGCTTCAGTAGCTACTTCTTCTTTTGGTTGCTCTTTACAAGCAACAAAAAAAACCGCAATAGAAAACATCATTGCAATTGCTAAAATTGATTTTTTCATAATTATATAATTTTTAAAATTTACTGTTTTATAGTAACAAAAGTACACTTTTTGAAATAATTTTAAGTCGATTTTTGTTTAAATAACTTTCTAAATGTAGGTGAACTTTGGAAAAATAAAACAAATCCACTCATAATTGTTATCAATCCCAAAATAGAAAATCCACGAAGAATTGAATTATTGATATTGTCTCTTTCGTCAAAATCCATGATGTGAAGCATCCATAAAAAATCAAAGATGCGCCATTCTTTAGTTCGAACTCTTTCTAAAGTTCCTCTTAAAGCACAAATATATAATACAGTGTTAGAATCATCATCTAACTCTACTGCCCAAGCGGGCAACATTCCTCCACGATACTGAAAATGTTGGTCGATATTTTTATTAGTTACATACTCAATATTTCTAATAGGAATATTTTTTTTAAGTTTTTTAACAGCTATTTTTCGCGCATCTAGTTCAGAAATTGAGTCTCTTATTTTACCAGTTGCCGAATTGATTAACATCATATTATCATTAACTTCTACAAAATAATACGATTCGAAAAATAAGCTTGATAATTTAATTTCTTTAACTGTAGATGGAGCTATTTGATTCATTCTCAACACTTCATCTGGAGATTTCATATTGTTCTTAATAATTAAAACATCATCTTCATGAATTAAATGTTTTCCCCTAATTTCATTGATATTAGTCCACGCAAAATATAAACCTCCAATAGTCCATAAAAAAAATTGAATCCCTATAAAAACACCTAGATAACGATGTATTTTTCGAACATAATACTTTGAACTTTTCATTATTAATAAATTAAATTGAAGAATTGCTAATATAAAAAAAGCAGCATAAATACGCTGCCTTTTTTATTATTATATGTAATTAATTAGCTTTTGGCTGGCTTTAAGTTCATATTACATTTTGGGCATTGACCTTCCTTAGCATAGGTTTTATCTCCTTCACATTTCATAGGACAAGCAAAAGTTATTTTAGCACTCTCTTTCACTTTTATCACTTCTACTTTTTTATCGGCACAACAAGGTTTGGTACAACCTGGTTCACAAGTTTTTACTTCACCATGTTTATGATCTTCAGCATCTTTATCTTTACACTCAGCATGCTTTCCTTCTTTTTTAGCACAACATTCTTTTTTGCAATTCTCATCACATTTTTTAGCATCTCCGTGTTTATGATCTTTACATTCAGCATGCTTTTCAGCATTTTTTTCTGCACAACAAGGTTTGGTGCAATTTGGGTCACATTTTTTTACTTCTTTAACTTCTTTTGTAATTTTCTCTTTTACAACTTCTTTTTGTTGAGCAGTTGAAACAGCTACAAAACTAACTACCATTATTAATGATAACACTAAATTTTTCATTTTTTTCATTTTTAAATTATTAATTATTTTTAAATACTCTACTTACAATTTGATTACACCAATATTCTTTCGATGGACTTACTGATTTCAATTATTTCACTTATTAACTTTTATATTATACACTGAGTTAAAGAAACAAATGTTACTTACAAATTTAAAAAAAGATTCTTATATTAATGCCTCACTTCATTTCTATTTCTATTTTCATTAAATTACTTCTTTAATAAAAAAATTTCTTCAATTTAATTATTATTAATTTAATTGGTTACTTAAATTTTTAACCATTTTACTTATTTCCTCTTTTTCTAGCTTATTTAACCTTGCTTCTTTGTGTAATAGTTTATAAGATTTTAGGGGCATTTTTCCGTCATTAATCTGATTTTCAATACCACTCAATTTACTTTTTTGTTTTCTTTTGGAATATAATCCAAATTCACTAAAATTAAGTTCTTGTTTCCCTTTTATAATATGATTTGACAAAAACCAACTAATGGGTTGAATTTTATTGTACCACGGATAATTGGTATTGTTGCTATGACAATCATAACAGGCTTTTTTAAGCATCGTTTCAGCTTCTTTTGAGATCGTATAAACTGTAAAAATATCTTTTTCTGAAATTTCTTCAGTTTGGTTGTAGTTGACAGGAATCAATTGAATTCCTGCCATTACAACTGCCAAAATAATACCTCCTAAAATGCTTTTTTTCATTTAATTTATTTGCTCTTGGATTGTTCCGCATTTAAGCATTTTATTTCCAAAGTATGGATTTTTAACTTCATTTACCTCACTTAACCAGATTCCCCCTTTATTATTTTGATACATTGGGCAATACACTTGATAAATGGTTTTGGTGGTTCCTGCAATTTTAATTAAATCATATACATCTACACTTAACATTTTAAAATGTTCTCTTTGATGTGCTAAATCACTCTTTGCAATATGATTGGCATGTTCTTTAGCATTTTCGGCTATTTCCATATATTCTTTATGTTGAGCATCATTTAATTGAGTCATATCAAAACTTTCAAAAGCCTTGTGCAAACCTTTTCCAGCTTCTGCAGCGTTTTTTTCATCATCTAATACCAAAGCATTTTTTAGTTGAAGATAACTCCCAACTATTTGGTTTGTCAAATCACTTTTTCGAACAGTCGCCATATCTGTAGAAGAGCCGTTCATGTCGTGCTCATTTTCCATATTCATCTCATTTGAATGACCTTCCTTTAAATCTGTTTCTTTTTTATCATTTTTACAGGCTGTAAAAAATAATATAACTACAGCAACAATACTAAGTTTAACTATATTCTTCATTTTTTTAAATTTTAAATTATTTATATTCGTTTTTAATTTCACCACAGGTTAACATTGATTTTCCATAATAAGGATTTTTTATTTCTTTTGAAAGGCTTAACCAAAATGCTCCTTTATTGTCATCAGCCATCGGACAAAATTGTTCATAGACTTGTTGGCTAACACCAAATAATTTTACAGCTTTTATTAGATGTGCCGACAAATGTTTGAAATGATTTCTTTGAACTGCTATTTCTGATGTTTTAGAAATGGAAGTTGCAGAAACCTTAATTTCTTTATTAATTAACATCCAATGATTATGAGCTTCTTGATTGGTTAACAGTTTTATATCAACCTTTGCCATAGCATTCAATAGTGTTGCAGCAGATTTTTGAGCTGTGCTGTTATTATCATTTACAAGGGCATCTTTTAAAAGAATGTATTGCTCAAACACTTTTTTAAATTGGTTTTGAAAGTCTTTAGAAACGACAATTCTTTTTTCCATTTTGGAATGATTGGTAACATTTTCTGTTTTAAGAGCATCCATGTTTTTTTCAGTATTGCCTTTCTTTTTGTCACCACCCATATCCATTCCTTCATGGCCAGTCACGGCAGCTCCTCCCGAGGCATTCATCATACTTGGTTTCCCTTCTAACTGTGCAGCAGCATCAACACTAAAAGCACCTTGAGTAACAATTTCTTCACCTTCCTCGATACCTTTTTCTATTACATAACTATTCCCAAGCATAGGGCCTAATTCTATTTCTCTGATTTTAAATATCGGATTATTACCAGGTTTTTTTACATAAACAATAGATCTTTTACCCGTCCATAAAACAGCCGATTTTGGTATAACCATTTTATTTTGATATTGATCTAAATTTGCTTTAACAAAACCAGTAGCAAACATTTCAGGTTTTAATTTACCATCTTGGTTGTTTATTTCTAAACGAACTTTTGCAACTCGAGTACTTGGGTCAATTACAGGATCTATAAAACTAATAATTCCAGTAAATGTAGCACTTGGCAATGCTTGAACTGTGAATTCTATATTATTTCCTTTCTTCAAAAAATGGAGATCACTCTCATAGGCATCAAACAAAATCCAAATTTTAGAAAGGTCGGTTACTTCAAATAAAACGGTTCCTTGCCCAATATAATCGCCAATATTAACTTGCTTTGCAGTAACTATACCGTTTGAAGTTGCATAAACCTCAACATTATTTTTAATCTTTTTTGAACTTTCTATTTTTTCAACTTGATTAGACGTTAATTTCCATTGAAGTAGTTTTTCTTTAGCTGCCTCATAAATTTCAGGATATACTTGTTTTGTTTTTGCTGTTTCTAGCAATTCCTGTTGAGCTGTGATTAAATCTGGAGAATAAATGAGCGCAAGTATTTGACCTCTTCGTACACTTTCTCCTGTAAAATTAATATACAATTTCTCAATTCGACCAGGTATATGAGCAACCTGACTTTGGATTAATCTCTCATCTGCTTGAACTTTACCAAAAAGACGAATCTCTTTAATTGGTTTTTGCTTAGATACTACAGATGTTAAAACATTCGCTAATTGAACAGCTTCTTTTGTAAAATGAATTTCATCTGGATCCGTCGCCTCAGAAGAATTTTGATTGAGTAGTATTAAATCCATTCCACATATTGGACATTTTCCGGGTTTATCCATCCTAATTTGAGGATGCATAGAACATGTCCAAATTTCAGTTTTATTTTCTTCAATAGAATGATTTTTATCACTTTCATTTGTAGTTGAAGAATAAAAAAATAACCATCCTAAAAACAGTCCGATTACTACAAAAAGACCATATCGCATATATTGATTTGAAAATATTTTCATAACTTAATTGTTTTAATATGT
>JAUYUF010000065.1 GCA_030694835.1 Flavobacteriaceae bacterium
TTTTAGATAATAAACTTAATTTTAATTTATTTTCTGCATTAACAAATTGACGTTTAGCGGTTGCTAATTCCATTTTACTATAAGTTAAGTAAGTGTCTACGTTAAGTTCAGCAATTTTAAGCTCCGCTTTTTGTTTTTGAACTTCACCAACGTTTTGAAATCCTTTAAAAAGATCCCAAGACATACGAACGCC
Organism: Flavobacteriaceae bacterium; assembly: GCA_030694835.1. GTDB lineage: Bacteria > Bacteroidota > Bacteroidia > Flavobacteriales > Flavobacteriaceae > JAGXRT01. The sequence goes on from JAUYUF010000065.1 coordinate 194, forward strand.
TAACATATAAGAATCGCTATGGGTTTTTAAGAACTCATCATCAGCCCAATTAAAATTGGCAAAAGCATTGATATTTGGTAAGAACTTCATTTTACTGGCATTAAACATATTTTTTTGAGCTTCTAAACCGTATTGAGCAGCTATTAAATCTGAACGATCGGTAGAAAGCTGATTTGTTAAGTCAATTTTTTCAGTATTTAGGGTTAAATTTTCTGTAGGTTTTAGGGTGATAAAATCGGCTGTTCCCATTAAAAAGTTTAAATAGGCTGAGGTGTCATTGACTAATTTCTCTGCATTTTGAAGTTGATTTTGAATATCAGTAACATGAATTTCAATTTCTAATAAATCATTTTTCTTCAAAAAACCTTGATCAAAAAAATTGTTGGCTATCTTTTTGTGTTCTAAAATTGTTTTTTCTGCAGCTTTATAAACTTCTACTAATTGATACATCAACTGTAATTGACCATATACTTTCTCTACTTCTAAAACCGTTTGTTTCTCAGTATGTAAAGCCATCGAAGTTCTTGCATTCATACCGCTTTTAGCCGCTTTACGACCAAAGATTCCATCGATATTAATTAAGGGTTGTAATACTTGTATTTGAGAGACATAATGATTAGTGCGTTCAGGATTGTTTAACGCGTTGGGATCAAAACTTGCCATAGAGACTTGTTGTTGTTGCAAGGTAAATCCAAAAGCGTTTAGAGGGTCATTTGTAGCTAAAGCCGTGTACGACACATTGAGTTGTGGTAAAATAATACCTAGACTCTTGTTATAATCGGCTTGTGCAGATTTCATTTGCTGATTAGCAATGAGAATGCTTCTGTTCTTTTCTTGTGCGTTGCTGATAGCTTCTTTTAGTGTAATTGCTTTTTGCGCATGAGAAAATTGCGAAAATAAAATTGTTAAAAAAATAATAGTTATTTTGCGATAACTATAAAATAAATTGCTTTTCATGGATTTTCTATTAAATATACGGCAAAAGTAGCTTGTAAACCAGGTGTTATATGTAACATGAGTTACATTGATTAAGCGCCTTATTATCTATGAAATAGCCATGTTTGCAAAAACACAATTGCGAAGCAATCACTGAACTCTAAAACAAATTTAATTTTGTGAAGTAAACATTGATGAAAATATTTTAATCAAACTGGCGTATTCCATATGACATATTAAAAAACAAATAAAACAAAACACATATGAAAAAATCCTTTTATTAGAGTCATTTTAATGTATAATTGCACAAAATCGCCTTAAAAAGAAATTTTGAAAGTTATTGTTCAATAATTTAATTTGAATATTGACGCTCATCATTGTATGAACGACAACAATATAATATTTTATTTTAGGCTTTCATTATGATTGGTTAAGCTCTTTACTTTACTGCTAAAACAGATAAATTAAATACAATAACACTTTCCAGTTCTTCAAATCCATTTGCAATATTTTTTATACTGTTTGTAATAAAAATCGTGTCAAATGCAAACTAAAGTCACTTTTAGGCACTAAAAATGAGTAAGTTAGAACTGCTCATGTATTTCGGATTAAAAAATATTTTACATTTGATATACTAAAATTGCTAAAGATTATTATTTCAATGATTTAATGATTTTATGATTTGCCGTGGGTTTTTGTTGTATGCATAACTGATGGTTTAGAAAAGTATCACCCCCTCCCTTATAAAGTCAACCGTATAAAGTTGACAAAGTTTATTTCCTTTTTAATCAAAAAATTATCCAAGAGAAATTTGGATGTTTTAAAGTTGTTGTAGTATTTAATTAATTATTTAAAATAATATGATGAATAACACCAACAAATTAATAAATGAGTTGAGATTGATTTTTCTCAATTCTCAATTCTCAATATTCACCCCGAGCGCGTTCATTGAGCGTAGTCGAAATGGAGTCGAGGGGCACTATTAACTATGAATTAACGAATCAACTAAACATATATGAAATCTAAAACTACTTTACTTATGAATTTTTCCAATCTTTTAAGCAGAAAATTCGATAGCAAACGAGTTACCAATTCGGTTGCTATATGGTTAACAATGTTGTTAACGGTTTTAATGAGTACGAACGTTTGGGCGCAAGCTGCTGCAACAGTTACAACTGATAAAGCAGATTATGCACCAGGAGAAACAGTACAAATCACCGGAGCTAATTGGCAACCTGGAGAAGTGGTTTACTTGATTGTAAACCATTACAGCATACCAATACCAGACCATGGAGGAACAGATCCTCACCAAACCTGGGAGGTGGTAGCTGATAGTTTAGGTCATTTTAATGCAACTTGGGATGTTAGTAAATATGAAATAGGAGCAAAACTTTTGCTTATTGCAGTTGGTCAACAATCAGGTTTTACTTTTGAAGTATTTTTTACAGATGGGAATGTCGCATTTGGGCAAATTGGTGTTCCTGGAAGCAATATTGATATGACAGTTTCAGTTAATTATACTAAAACTGATGGTACATCTGTTACAGGAGAAGTCTTTGGTTTTAAATCAAATGGAACAGTAAGTGTTGCAGTAAAGGACAACACTACAATTTCGTGGGTATTCAATCCTGTAACCATTAGTACTTCAACTTATACCTCAAATTCTTCTAACTATGAACAAAATTTTAACATTGGAACTTCCAATTGGGTTGGATCTAATGCTGTAAGAGGTGTTTATATTGCTTGTATAGCACCTGCTATAACATCAGCAACATCAGCTGCAAGTCCTATATGTGCATCAGCAACTACAACCGTAACAGCGAACGGAGTAGTGGGAACAGGAGCATTGGTAACTTGGTTTACAGGAGCTGGAGGAACAGGAGATAATCTTGGAACGGGATCAAGTAAAGAAGTAGGCCCTGGCACCTATTATGCAAGAGTGACTGGCGATTGTGGTACAGCAGTGGAAGCATCAGTAACAGTTGGAGCTTTTGGTACAACAATAACAAGTGGGGCTGTTGGTGGATCTGCCACTCTAACTCAATGTGATGGTGGAAATCCTTCATCGTTTACCGTTGGAACTCCAACAGGAGGTAATTCAACATATGCATATCAATGGGAGCAGTCAGAAAATTGTACAGGTATTTGGATAAATGCCGATGCGGAAGATGGTGGAGCAACAAATACACTTACCTTTAATCCACCAGTGTTAAATACTACAATATGTTATCGTTTAAAAATAACAGACGGATGTGGTAGTGTGGGTTATTCTGCAACAAAAACATATAATGTTGTTCCAGATCCTACAGCGCCTGGAATTACAAAGGATCCGAATGTAACAACAGTTTGTGCTGGTCAAATGTTAACAGTAACAACAACACCAGGTACAGGAGGTACCGGAACAATAAAAGATGAATACAGATACAATAACGGTTCCGGCTTTTCTGCTTGGACTATAAACGTTCCAAATTTTGCTGCAGTTGTTGGAACCAATACAATAGAATCAAGAAGAACTGCAACTGGCACAGGTTGTAATAATTCACCAAGTAACAGTGTAAGCTGGACAGTGGCACCACAACCGGTAGGGTCAGTTATTGCAAAAGTTCCAACCGATGCAACAGTATGTTCAGGAGCAACATTAACTATAAGTGTAACAACACCTGGTTCAGGTGGTACAGGCACATCGCAGGATGAATACCGTTACTCAACAAACAACGGTACAAGCTGGTCAGATTGGGGCACAAGCTTACCAAGCTTTGCAGCGGTTACAGGAACCAATACAGTAGAATCAAGAAGGACCTCAACAGGCACAGGCTGTACAACAGCAGCAGGTAACAGTGTAAGTTGGAGTGTTAATCCAAATGCAGCGATCACTTCGGTAACAGGCGGAACAAGTCCGTTATGTATTGGAGCAACCACTACAGTTACTGCCAATGGCGTAGTATTAGGAGGTGGTTCAGGCGCATGGAGCAGCAGTAATGAATTAGTTGCTACTGTAAATTCCAGCGGATTAGTAACCGCAATTGGAGCAGGAACAGCGAATATTATTTATACCGTTACGGGATGTAATGGAACACCAAGTGCATTCCAGGCAATTGTTGTAAAACAAGTACCGCTGATTACTGCACAGCCGGTGGCTTCACAAACCATCTGCCTTGGAACTTCAGTTACTTTCACAGTAGCAGCAGACAGCAGACTAGGCGGTGCTTTAAGCTATCAGTGGAAAAAAGCCGGTATTGATATTGCAACTGCAACTTCATCTTCCTATACAATTTCAGCTGTAGCATTAACTGATGCAGCTACTTATACCGTAGTTGTAACCAACTCTTGCGGTAGTGTTACCAGCAGCGATGCAGTTCTTGTTGTAAAACAAGTACCGCTGATTACTGCACAGCCGGCCGCTTCACAAACCATTTGTTTAGGAAGTCCAGTTACTTTCACAGTAGCAGCAGACAGCAGACTAGGCGGTGCTTTAAGCTATCAGTGGAAAAAAGCCGGTGTTGATATTGCAACTGCAACTTCAGCTTCCTATACAATTTCAGCTGTAGCATTAACTGATGCAGCAACCTATACAGTAGTTGTAACCAACTCTTGCGGTAGTGTTACCAGCAGCGATGCAGTTCTTGTTGTAAAACAAGTACCATTGATTACTGCACAGCCGGCCGCTTCACAAACCATTTGTTTAGGAACTTCAGTTACTTTCTCAGTAACAGCAGACAGCAGACTAGGCGGAACATTAAGCTATCAGTGGAAAAAAGATGGAGTAAATGTGGGTTCAACTTCAGCTTCCTATACAATTTCAGCTGTAGCATTAACTGATGCAGCAACTTATACCGTAGTTGTAACCAACTCATGTGGTGATGTTACCAGTAGTAATGCAGTTCTTGCTGTAAGTCAAGTACCATTGATTACTGCACAGCCAGCGGCTTCACAAACCATCTGCCTTGGAACTTCAGTTACTTTCACAGTAACAGCAGACAGCAGACTTGGTGGAACTTTAAACTATCAGTGGAAAAAAGATGGTGTTGATATTGCAACAGCAACTTCAGCTTCTTATACAATTTCATCAGTAGCATTAGCAGATGCAGCAACCTATACAGTAGTTGTAACCAACTCATGCGGTAGTGTAACTAGCAGCGATGCAGTTCTTGCTGTAAGTCAAGTACCATTGATTACAACCCAACCATTAACTCAGCCTGTTTGCGAAAAAGGAAGTTTAACGCTAACTGTGGTTGCTGATACCAGATTTGGCGGCACATTGAGTTATCAGTGGAAAAAAGGTGGTGTTTCTATTACAGATGCAACTTCAGCTTCTTATACAATTTCAGATGTAGCCTTAACCGATGCTGGTTCTTATACTGTTGTAGTAACTAATAGTTGTGGTACCGTAACAAGTAATGCTGCAATAATTACTGTTAGACCTGCTACCGCTATCACTAAAATTACAATTGATGGTGTTGATTATACTGCTCCTATCACATTCAATTACGGCTGTAAAACTCCTCTTTTAAGAGTTTTTGCAACTGGTTACCAAATATTTGCTAATCCTTTAAGATACCAATGGTACAAAAATGACGTGGCTATTACAGGTGCTGTACTGCCAATTTACAATGTACCTCCTGCTACTGATGCTGGTACTTATACTTACAAAGTTGTAGTAGCCGGATATTGTGGTACTGCTCAGAGCTCAGTCACTGTTATAATTACTCAACAGCCAGCAAATGCTGATCTTGATGCAGATTCGTATTACACAGGGCCAAATGTAGCATGGACACCAACAGCTACAAGCAATACTGCTTCGGTTACCTTGTCTGCATTTTTGAAGAACTCAACTGCTGTAGATGCAGAATGTGGCGATATCAGCACAGCACGGGTTACCTTTAAGCTAAATGGTACCAATATTCCAAGTGCAACCAATCTGCCTGTAAACTTCGTAGATCCTAATAATCCGGCAAAAGGTGGTACAGCAGCAGCCATTGTACAATTGAGTATTCCAAGTAATGCATCTTCTGAAATTTTTGATATTACAGTGGTTATTTCAGGAAATTACAAAGCCGAAGAAGTTCAGGGTACAGTTTCACAAATTCTCGTTGGTAAATTGGTTCCTGGTGGTGCCATCGGAGGTGGTGCAAAATTAACACATCTTTTCTCAACTGGGTTTGTTAAAGGTGCACTTTCAAGAAAGACTGTCGCTACATTCGGGGTTGAATATACAGTAAAAGGAAAAACTGTTTCCAGCCCTAAAGGCAGGGTTACCTTAATGATACCAAGCTACAACGACAAAAATGGAAATCCAACATCTACTTTACATTGGTATTTCGTAAAGAGTAATGCAATTTCAGCTTTGGCTATCACTTCGCCAACTGCAACCTTTACTTCAAAAGCCAATATTGGAGAATGGGATCCCGTAACTGGAGTTCTTACACCAATAGAAGGTAATTGCACCATGGTGCTGGATATGGGTGATTATTCAGATAAGCCGAAGAATTTCCTTGATAAAGTTGGTGTTACGGTTCACAGAAATGCAGGAGGTATTTGGTATTCCAATAATTGGGTATCTGGTAAAACGGTTCCAATGAATATTTTTGGAGATGATGTTTCTGTAACAGGATCAACCTCATCAGCTCGTGCTTCTGAACCAGGAACTACTACAACAACTGTAACCCAAGCCATCGCTACAGATGCCTTAGAAGTAGAAGCACAAATATTCAATGTGATGGCTTATCCAAATCCATCAACAGCATACTTTACGTTGAAACTTCAAGGAGCAACCCAAGACCAAGTACAAGTCAATGTATTTGATGTAAACGGAAGACAAGTGTACACCAAAATAGGTAATTACAATGATAATTATCAATTTGGAGAACGTTTCCAAGCGGGTATTTACTTAGTAAATGTACAGCAAGGAACTAACAAAGTTTCTTTAAAAGTAATTAAACAATAAGTTCAGGATTTACTATGAAAAATCACGCCAATTGGCGTGATTTTTTTATATATAACACACAGCAAATACTTTCATTTAAACTAAATTCTAAATTTAATTATATAGAATAATCATGATCAATTTCCTGCAATTTAACAATACTAGATACTAGATACCAGCTACCTGATACTAAACTCAACAACTTTACAACCACCTATTTTAAATGTCAAAAAAAATCAACAAGGAATAAGTCAATATAAATAGAAAGTAACCGACATCT